>JAGGWN010000056.1 GCA_021157415.1 Bacteroidales bacterium
GATGATGAAGGCTGAGCCCCACGGTGTCCCGCCCCCACCGCTCTGATAGGGTACGGTATTCGGCACGAAACCGGTCATTTTGTTTTGTCCGTCAGCCATATCCCCGATCCATTTTGTATAGAAAGCAGACATGTCGAAATTGCTGATGGCTGCCGGTGCTGCGATCTGTCCATCGCCGGTATATCCCCGTCGTTCACGATGGGGACAGTCGCTGGGAACTCCGCCATGCATGTTACCTTGCTGAGTACGGATGAAGTTCTCATTGATGCGATTGAAGAGTGTATTGGAACAGGAGAACAGGCCGGTTTGGCGAACATCCGTATTGACGACTATACCGGTCAGGGAGGAGGAGTCCAGCGGTATGGGAGAGACCGCTTCCACATAACGGAACCCATGCCAGGTAAAACGGGGTTCCCATGTTTCAGTTCCTTTTCCTTTGAGGAAATAAGTGTCCGTCTGCCCATATTGCGGGCCCATTTCTTCGATGAACTTCAGTACAATCTGCGAACCGGCTGCTCCCTTTACGTTCAGACGGGCCCATCCGGAGATCATTTCGCCCAGGTCGTAGCGGTAGAGGGTGTCGTTGAGACGGGTGCAGGATACAGGCTGTACCTCACGTATTTTACGGTCGGGGGGAGCTGTCTGACCTGTGAGCTGTCCTTCAGGGGCTTTCTTTATGACCGCCGGCACCCATCCTTTATCGTTAAATCCCGGACGATCCCATCCCGGTTGTTCGAGCCGGGCATCATAGACTTCACCGGTGTAGATGCCGTTGTGAAGGATTGGTCCGACAGAGGTTCTCCAGGATGTGTCGCTTACTATTGTTTGTTTTACTCCCCCGGGATATTCGAACTCAAACTGTGCGATCCATCGTGGCCGACCGTAAGTGTATGTGGTATCTTCCAGCCGTTCGTGCTGGAAAAACCACCCGTTGCCCAGGATCAACCCCAAGGTGTTATCCCCCTTTTTCAGATAGGTCGTTATGTCAAAGGTCTCGTAATAGACACGGCAGGACATGTTGTTGATCAGATTGTTGTTCCATTTAACAGGATCCCTGTAGCTGTAATTGGAATGATTGGGGGAGAGGACATGATTTCCTGCCTTTTTTCCGTTGATATACAGTTCATAATAGCCCAGGCCACTGATATAAGCACGGGCTTTGCCTGTGGCAGCGGGCAGGGAGATATCCTTCCGGAAATAAAAGGCAGGGTTGGGACCTCCCGGTTTTTTGGGTGATTGTACCGGAGAGCCTATCCACTGAGCATCCCAAGGAACCGATAGAAAGCCCGTTTCCCAACGGCCCGGGTTACTCCAACCGGAGCGATGGTCCTCTTTATCCCAGATACGTACTTTCCACCATGCTTCCATGAAAGGCTTCAGTTTTTTGCCGGCATACGCTACCAGCGAGGACTGACCGGATTTAACTTTTCCGGTGTTCCACAGGTCAGCCTGAGCATCATTGAGTTTTTCCGGGGTGGTGGCAACCAGGATGTGATAAGCGGTTTGTTTCTCACCGTTTTCTGCGGATAAGAGTTGCCAGCTCAGCCGGGGATGGCGGATGTCTATGCCGGTAGGATTGACCACATACTCACATGTCAGGTGGGTGACGGAAAGCTTTTCTTGGTGGTGACAGGCAGTGAGAAGGACAAAAGCCGGGAAGAGAAAAAGCAGGGCATGTTTTTTCACGGTTTTTATTTTTGTAGGGTTTCACATAGAATGCACTAGGCAGGGGCAAAGAGAGCAAAAGTCATTCCTTTGGTGCAGCAAAGTAAAAAAACAATTTTCCGCGGTATGTGCCGGAGGCTTTGAATTTATGTCCCTGGGGCCCCAGACGCTCCGGGTCCTGAAACTTAGTGCCTATGGGAGGAATAGCGTGTAGAAAAGATATATCTCCTTCCGGCCATATCATTTTAGCATGCCGGGGTTCGTATCCCTCCGGTTGGCTGAATACACGAAAATAAAGATCATCCCGGTTGGTGACCACGGTGATATCACCGTCGGCGGTATGAAAAACCCCCCATGCAAAATCTGCATAGTACCCCGGGAACTCCGGATAATCCCAGGCCGTAGCCGGGGCAAACCGGTTGTACCGATTTTCCCATACACCCATAGTCTGTCCTTTCAGCCGGTTCTTCCATACCCTGTAAGGACCTTTTCCCAGCCATTTCATACCATACATCCGGTCCTCCGGATAATGGAAGCTGACACCCAGATAATCTACCTCCCCTTCATAAGGGAAAGCATAATCCAGACACAGCCATCCGCCCGGCAGGATGGTCCATTGCATTTGGCTGAAAAAAGGATGGTGCCTGGTGGTGACCACCACACCCGAGTCCGTTGTATGGACCGATGTAACCGGCACAACACGGGGTTGCTGTTTTTGCACCGGTACGATGAAAGGACCATCCCCGAAAGGAACAGAATGTTTTCCGGATATTACTTTTTTCAATAAACCATATCTTTTATCAAAGATATAGGTGAATGCTCCTGCTTGCACCTCTATAAATTCCGGGTTTTTTATGATTTCCGGTTTTTGGTTATCAGACGTTACAATGGGTTCCATAATTTTCTTATTGTTTGTCAGTTTCCACGACCAGGTGAAAAGTCTTCTTCCCTGAGGATTAAAGGCAGTAAGCAACAGAGCATCTGCTTTCTTGATGACGGCAGAGGGCAGGTTTAATGTAAGGAACCCTTTTTTGCGGGCAGGAATATCCGGTCCTGTTATCCGGCCCTGTGCCAATATCTTTGTGTCCGTGGTAGAAGCACCGGGGAGGGGAAAGGTTACCAATTGCCAGTCAAAGGAACATTGGTTCAGGTTGGTAAAATCATAGCGGTTCTCTACCGGGATGGAGGCCGGGAAGTTTTCCGGCCATGGCCGGTTTGTTTCAATGTAAACGGGTGACCAGATCTCTTGGATGGTAAAAAAGTTGGCCTCCTTTTCATGGAACGGTCCCAGGATGCCATCAGGTGCCATGTTCCCGTGTACATCAATCATACAGTTCTTATCCGTCCGTACTACCCCTTCATCGGCAAAAGCCCACAGAAACATGCCTCCGGTGAGTTTATTACCCCACATGAGATGCCAGAAATCATCCAGACCGGATCCGGACCCACCGTCGTACAATCCGTGCAGATGTTCGGTAGGCATGAAGATATTCCCGCTTTTCAGCTTGTTTTCCACGCTCTTATAACTTTCATAGTGGTCGGTGTCGATGCCGTTGAAAAGGGCCCAGGGATGCAGGACGGTGCGATGCTGCAGGTCGTATTTGGCGAACTCCCCGTCCAGGGCGGTATTCCAGCCTCCTTCGTTGCCGTTGTCCCAGAAGAGTATGGAGGGATGGTTGACATCTCTTACCAGCATTTCTTTAACCAGACGTTTTCCTGTAGGAGTGTCGTAGGGAGGCTTTTGCCAGCCGGCCAGTTCGTCCAATACGTAAATACCCTGTTCGTCACAATAATCCAGGAACCAGACATCCGGGGGATAGTGAGACATGCGGACAGCATTCATGTTCATCTTCTTCAACAGCATTACATCATCATAGCAGTCTTTCCGGCTGAGCGCCCTGCCGGTTTTGGGACGGAAGCTGTGACGATCGCATCCTTTCAGGGTTATTCTCTTTCCATTGAGGAAGATACCTTCCCCTTTCCTGACTTCAATGGTTCGAAAACCAAACCGTTTCCTTACCGTATGGATTATTTTCTTTTGCCTGACCAGAGAGATATCCACATAGTACAGATTAGGGCTTTCTGCACTCCATGTTTTGTAATCCGATATTTTGGTAGTCAAAAGAATGGTTGCATCTCCCGGATGGACGGTTTTCCGGAAAACCTCTCCCAGTAAGGTTCCGTCAGGCCGGAGGAGTTGTGCCGTTATCTGTCCCTTTTTTTTAACCTCTCCGGGATGAACGGCAACAGAGAATGTGCCATCAGCCTTAGCATCAATAGAGGTCCAGGCGATATATTCGTGAGGTACTGCTTTTAGATAAACCGGACGGTAAATACCCCCAAAGACCCAGTAGTCACTATGTCGTTCGGCCTCATTGATACTTTTATTGGAAGATCGCTTGCTTACGGTGACTTCCAGAAGATTCGATGTGTCAGGATATACCAGTGAGGTGATATCATATTCAAACTGATAAAAACCACCCTGATGAACTGGACCGGCTTGCCGGCCGTTGATCATTACTTTTGCATCGGTCATGACGCCTTCAAA
>JAGGWN010000039.1 GCA_021157415.1 Bacteroidales bacterium
AGAAAGAGTACATTGTAAATTATAAAGGAATAACTCTTCCACATAAATTTTATGCTGATTTTGTCGTTTTTGATCAGATTATTCTTGAGATAAAAGCGGTTGCCGGCATTCCGGACGAGTTTATTGCCCAGACCCTGAATTATTTAAAGGTGTCCGGGAACAAACTGGCATTGTTAGTAAATTTTGGAGAATTAAAATTAAAATATAAGAGGCTGGTATTTTAGGCCACGGATGACACGAATGAACACTGATTTGTATTCATGTTAATCCGAGTCATGAGTGGCTAATAATACCGGCGTTTCTTCTTTCCGCCATTCACCTTATCGGCGTCCAAAGCCCAAACGCCGCGTCCGTGGGTGGCGATAACGATGATGTTGTCGCGTGGATGAATGATCAGATCATGTACATAGGTGGAAGGCAGGTTGCCTAATACCTCCCATTTCATGCCTCCGTTTTTGGTGACAAAAACACCCCCATCGGTGCCGACATACAGGATATTCCTATCAATAGGATCTTCCCGGATCACATTGACCGGTCCCAGGGGGATATTACCTGAAATGTCTTTCCACGTCTTGCCAAAGTCGGTGGACTTCCAAATGTAAGGGGTAAAATCATCATCCCTTTTGCCATTTTGGGTAAGATAGACAGTCCCGATATCATATTTTGAGGCTACCACCCGTGAAATCCATCTTTCTTTGGCCAGGCCTTCGGTAATCGCAGTCCAGGTTTTCCCGAAATCTTTGGTTACATGGATCAGTCCGTCATCGGTGCCGGCATAGATGAGACCTGCTTTGATGGGTGATTCCGAAATAGTGAAAATAGTATGATAAGGAATATCTCCCAGGGTTTGCTGGTCATTCAATGTCAGGTCGGGGCTGATGCGGTTCCAGGTATCTCCCCGGTCACGGGACATGAAAATATACTGTAGTCCCAGATAGAGGATATGCGGGTTGTGTGGGGATAGGATAAAAGGTGCCAGCCATTGTCCGCGTAAAGGCGGTTCGCCGGGATAGACTACCGGATAGATGGACTTGGTGTTGTCAGGCCAGGATTTGGACAGATCGGTGCGGGTGATGTGCCCGTAAAATCCTGCGGAATAAACTATATTAGGATTCTCCGGGTCAATAGCCTGGTGGCTTCCTTCGCCGCCGGGGGCATTCTCGAACCTCTGTGCCGGGATTTTATCACGTCCCCGGCTTAGGTCCACCATACCCCGGAAACTACCGTGATCCTGTACCGAACCATATACATGAAAAGGCTTGTCCATATCGTAGGCTATGTTAAAGAACTGTGAAACAGGTAGTCTGTCCTGAAAAGACCGCCAGTTTTTCCCCTGGTCATAGGAGATGAAGACCCCTCCGTCATTGACATTGACCAGATAATCTGAATTATCCGGATCGATCCACAGACCGTGGTGATCGCCATGCTGTACCCGTAGCCTTTTGAAGGTTTTTCCGCCATCGGTGGAGATGTTCAGAGCCAGTCCCATGGTATAGATGGTGTTTTCATCGTTGGGGTCCACACGGATCTGCCCAAACACCCACCCGTAAGTAGCCGAATGTCTTTCCATATATTTTTTCATCTTTTCTGTCTGGCCACTTACCAGGGTCCAGGACTTTGCTTTATTGTCTGTCCTGTAAACGGTGGCTCCTTTGATCACGCCGCCACGAGGTCTGCCGTAGGCATCTGTAGTGCCAGCGGGCCAGGAATGTGCGATTTCGTAATTATCCACAAAAGCATAGAGGACATTTGGGTTAGAGGAGGCAATGGCAATGCCGGTACGGCCCCGGTATTTAGCCGGGGGTAATCCTTTGTTGACAGCTTTCCAGTTCTTCCCTCCATCGGTGGTTTTGTATATTCCGCTGTGTGAAAACCCCGGTTCAATGCGGGGATCGTTCCATTTGCGGCGTATCCGTTGCCACATAGCTGTGTACAGAGTGTTGGGATCGGAAGGATCCATCACCAGGTCAATAGCCCCTGTCAAAGCATCCAGATAAAAGATTTTTTTCCAGGTTTTGCCCCCGTCGGTGGTTTTATAGACCCCTCGGTCCTTGTTGGGAGTCCATTCGTGTCCCGATGCAGCTACATAAACGATGTTGGAATTATGGGGATCCACTATGATCCGGGCGATGGTGAAAGTGTTAGTCAGCCCGGCAGGTTGCCAGGTCCTGCCTCCATCGGTGGTTTTGAACAGACCTGCGCCGGTCTGTGAACTTCTGAAAATATTGGCTTCCCCTGTACCGACCCATAACACATTGGGGTCAGAGGGATCCAGGGCAATATCCCCGATAGTTGTGGAAGGCTGAGTGTCAAAAAGGGGTTCCCATGAGGTGCCTTCGTTTATCGTTTTCCATAATCCGCCGGAGGCTGTAGCTACGTAGATAGTGTAATTTTTCCCTTTGGGCCGGACGACTTCTACATCCGTGCAACGCCCGCTAATATTGATGGGGCCCAGGAATTGCCATTGCAAATCTTTCATGGAGGAGTTTTCCTTCATGGCAAGAACCTGTTGGTAAAGCTCCATACGTTTTTCGCCGTTGGTGATTGGTTTTCTCTGGGCAAAAAGCGAAGGAATAAGAGAAAAAGATATAACCAGTGTCAAAAGAGCATGTTTGCGTGAATAGATTATCGTTTTCATCGGGTCCGGGTTTTACGAAAATTTATTATGGAACGAAAAATAAGGAAAAAAAAGGAATATGAAAAAAAATAATCCGGAATCTTTTCACTTGCAACGGTTTGCATATCCAGGACCCCCATATCCCATTTACCCAAACGCCCAACCAGGCGGGTTCTTCCGTAAATATTTACCTGTTCTCCGTCTTCAATCTCTATCCTGCGACTGTAGAAGAGGTTGTTAGGTCCCCTCAGATTGAAGTTAAACAAACTGGACCTTTCCTGAAAAAACAATCTTTTCTCCGGAAAAAAACAAAGAAAAGCGGGTAAGATTCACTTTCTGATCATCGGCTTCAACCTGTGCAAAATCGGGATTAACGGTTATATCCATGGTGAGCTTCTCCGAAAAAACATATTTTACATCTAAGCCTCCTGTGATTTTGGGCTCGCTCTGACCTACATAATCTGTTTCATCGTTATTCAGCACATGACTTTGTGTAAGACCTCCCAGGGTATAAGGAGCAATATATAAAGGTCGGACAGGTTGCAGATCCTCAAAAACTACCTTGCGTGAAAGGGAGGGTTTCAGGATGGAAAAATTTCCGTGTTTCGGGTCGATTCTGGGAAAACAATCCACTTCGTTATGGTGTGGGATCGATCGCCAGACAGTTATTCCCATGATGGTTTCCCCGTTAATGGTCTGAAAGCGCAGGCTTGAGATGGGAATACGTATCTCGGCAAACCATCCCTTGTCTGTGATTTTTGTTTTTACATCCCAGTATGTATTCCAGTTCATGTTGAAAGGCATGTGTTGCATGCTGCCTACTCCATCGTTAAAGATGGTAAAATCGGTACGGTTACCGGCAGGGGTGATCGTGAAGGCCAGCGCGTTCTGTCTGTCCAGAAAATTATCAAACAATATTCCCATCACGTCGCTATTGGGAGAGTACTCATCCCTTTTTTTGTTGGTGGTCTGGATCAAAGAAGGATTTTTATCATAGAGTCTCCCCGAAATGTAAATATAGTGATCATCATAGGTTACCCGGATCTCGGTCTTTTCGGAAGGTTTGTTACCGAAAACGGGCATCTGCATAAGCATAGGAAGCGGGGGCACCTGTTCCCAGGCCTGCTCAAAAGGCAGGCCGTCAAAGTCTATTTTGCAGGTTATCTTTGGAACAGTCCATAAATCCTGTGAAAAAGATCCAAGAGAAAGCGCTGCAAACCATATCAAAAGCATGATCTTCCCTGCCGATCTACCTCGTTTTCTGCTTTTTCCCATTATGAAAATTCTTTACGGAGCCCAAAATAAAAATTATTACGGGGCTTTTTTTTATTTAATTGTGTTTATTTTGTGTAAACAATAAAAAATATGGAGGAAAGTTGAATTTACTTTGTGTTTAATATGGCTTGAGGAAGGATTATGATTTTTAAAAAACGAACCTACGTAGGGACCTACGTAGGTAATATTGAATTAAATATTATGAATACTATCAAACAGAAGTTTTAAAATTTAAAATAATGAAAACTTTACAAGGATTATTATCTTTTCTTGTTCTTGTTCCTGTTTTATTATTAATCTCTTGTTCCGGGAATAAAAAGTCACAGGAATTACCAAATATTGTCTATATTCTGACCGACGATATGGGATACGGTGATGTTTCGGCCCTGAACGAACAGGCAGCATGGAAGACCGTCAACATGGACCGGCTTGCATCGGAAGGGATGGTTTTTACGGATGCTCATTCCAGTTCGGCTGTTTGTACCCCTACACGTTATGGAATTCTTACCGGAAGATATTCATGGAGAACGCGACTGAAAACGGGGGTATTATGGGGAAGATCTAAACCGTTAATAGAGCAGGGGCGCTTAACTGTAGCTTCCCTATTAAAGAAACATGGTTATGAAACGGCCTGCATCGGAAAATGGCACCTGGGATTGGGTTGGCAGTTTTATCCGGAGAAGAAGGACAGTATCAATTTTTCAAAGCCTCTGACGGACACTCCCAACGATCACGGTTTCGATTATTCTTATATTATCCCAGCATCTTTGGATATCAATCCTTATGTTTATATTGAAAACGATCACTCAACCACCATACCAACAAAATATACGGTCAATAAGGGGAGATATGGTTGGTGGCGCCGTGGACTTACGGGAGATGATTTTGTGCATCGGCTAGTATTGCCTCACCTGACCAACCGTTCCATTGATTTTATCAGAAAACATCTTCAAAAACATCCTGACAAGCCTTTCTTTCTGTATTTTGCCATGCCGGCGCCGCATACTCCGATCATTCCGACTAAAGAGTTTCAGGGGAAAAGTCACACTACACCCTATGGAGACTATGTGCTGGAAGTGGATGCGATGGTTGGAAAAATCATGGAAGAAGTGCATAGAGACGGGATAGAAAAGAATACTTTGTTTATTGTAACCAGTGATAACGGGGCTTCTCCTGCATGCCATTTTGATGACCTTGCGAAATTTGGCCATCATCCCAGTTATGTTTTCCGCGGAACCAAATCGGATATTTGGGAAGGAGGTCACCGCATTCCTTTTATTGCCCGCTGGCCCGGAGTCGTTAAGCCCGGAACAGCCTGCAGCCAAACGATCTGCCTTACAGACCTGTTGGCTACCTGTGCAGCCATTACCGGGGATAAGCTTCCGGAAGATGCAGGAGAGGATAGTTATAATATCATGGCATATCTGCAAGGAGAAAAGTTGAATGAGCCAATACGACCCGGCACCGTAAACCATTCCATTGCCGGATTTTTTGCTCTCCGCAAAGGTCCGTGGAAGCTGGAGATGTGCAAAGGCTCGGGAGGATGGAGTTTTCCACAGCCCAGTGTGACTGATACTATGAACCTGCCTCCGGTACAACTCTATAATCTGGATGAGGATATTTCAGAGACTACCAATGTTTGGCATCAGCATTCCGATTTGGTGAAATCTATGAAGGAGCAGTTAAATAAGTACATCCTTGAAGGGCGTAGTACCCCGGGAGTTCCTCAGCCGTATGTGAAAAAGGATCATTGGCCGGGATTGGGATGGATGGAAGAACGCAAAAATGAATAAAGCAACCTCCTGTGCCCTAGGGATTATGGCGGACAAGGAGGGTGGCATGCAGAAAATAGGGACAAGTCGGGACTTGTCCTACGGCAGAAGGATTATGAGATAAATAAAATATGTGGCTAAATCAAGGTAAACAGTTCGTAGTATGGAATACAGAAAATTTGGAGCTGCCTTTACAATTAGTATTGTGTTAAGTTTTTCAGACATAAGTACCGTTATTCCGGGAATAAGAATACATGACTAGCCAGGGAGAATGCCGTTTTTTTTTCTTATCAGAGGAGGGGGAAAAGCAACGGGTTTACGAATATATCAGAAATTACATGATCATTCATGATGAAATAGGAGCAAATGAAATACGGTGAACCCCTAAGGTCCGGTTCAGATTAATCCCCGTAACGTATCAATTTCTCTTTGTTGTTGCTTGTTATCTGATAATCGTGATGTTCCCTGTAATCGGGCTGGATCCATTCCCGAGATCAATGATATAATGATAAGAATCCATAGGCAGGAGTTTTCCTTTATATCTTCCATCCCAGGGATTAGGGTATCCTTCTTCGGAATGGAAAACCAGTTTCCCCCAGCGTGTGAAGATTTCAATTCTGACATGAGGATACAGTTCAATATTTTGTATTCTCCAGGTATCGTTGTGTCCATCCCCATTGGGTGTTAAAACGGTAGGAATATCCAGACATGAGGGGCGGGAGAAACCAACAGTGAACGTGGTGTCCAAACTACATTGATTCATATCGGTTAGGGTCACCGAATACAAATCCGCAGTCAGATGATCGATATTATCTCCGCTCATCCCATTTGACCAAGTGAAATCGTAGGGAGATGTTCCTCCGTTGGCAGATAGTTGAATGGAACCATCGGGCATATCCGGGCATTCGGCATCGGTTATGATCGATGTGACAGTTAGTTGATCTGGTTCGGAAACAGTAACACTGATATTGCCATGACAAGCATTGGCATCTGAAACGGTAACCTTGTAAGTGCCTGCTGTTAGTCCCGAGATATCTTCTGAAGTAGCCCCATTGTCCCAGAAAAAAGTATAGGGACTTGTGCCACCTGTAACAGAAAGGTCTATACTTCCGTTATGATCTCCATGACAAACTACATCTGATACAGAAGCACTTAATGATAATGAATCAGGTTCGGAAATGGTAAAAGAACTACTCTCGCGGCAACCATTTCCGTCTGTTACGTCAAGCGTATAACTTCCTGCAGACAACCCGGAAAGGTCTTCAGTAGTTTTGCCGTTGCTCCAATTGTAAGTGTAGGGGCTCGTTCCGCCGGAAACCGTAATATCAATGGTCCCGTTATTTTCTCCATGGCACATGACATCGGTTGTTATTGCGGTTATAACAATTGGTTCCGGTTCTGTAACCGAAAAAGAAGTGTCTTTCTGGCAGCCATTGGCATCGGTTACCACAACCGTATATTCTCCTGCCGGGATTGAAGAGAGGTCTTCAGAGGTTTGCCCGTTACTCCATAAAAACGTATAAGGTGTTGTGCCACCTGTTACAGTTATATTTATTGCTCCGTTACTGTTGCTATGGCAAGTAAGATCTGTTACCAATGCGTTTATTGTGAGAGCCTGCGGTTCGCTTATGGAGTAGGTCCCGGTTATGGTACATCCGTTGGCATCGGTGATGTTGACAGTATAGCTTCCACCGGATAAGGAGGAAAGATCTTCCGAGGTAGCGCCATTGCTCCAGCTGAATGTGTAAGGCGAGGTTCCGCCGGAGACCGTCAGATCGATGGCTCCGTAGGCATTGCCGTTACAATCCACGTCGGTAACGGAAGCAGAGGCGGAAAGGGCAGCGGGTTCATTGACCGTATAAGTGGCCGAGGTCGTACATCCGTTGGCATCGGTGATGTTTACGGTATAGCTTCCGCCGG
>JAGGWN010000097.1 GCA_021157415.1 Bacteroidales bacterium
CTTTCATCCCGAACGTAGGGAGGGATAAATTTCGGTCACGTAGTGACGGAACAAGAATTGTTCACCCCCTGTCGGGGATGAGGACTGAGAGGCAGGGCATACCCCTGATTTCACTGCGTTACATCAGGGGTTATTGAAGTCCGGCTCCTTCGGGGCTGATGTAAGGAAATGAGGGGATCAGGTTCTGCCTGTTTGTAGTTAGCAGATGGATCGGGGAAGGAGCCACGTAGTGGTGAAACCTCAATAACCACCCGTGCAACGGGTGGGATACGAAATGATGCATAACCGATCCCCGAAGGGGGTCAACAATTTGATATAGGTGGGAATATCTAAAATTCAGGTAATATGTATGACGGGAAATCATATTGTTGTTATGAACGGTTCCGAAACGGGAGGCCTAGGGATGGGATTTAAGATTTCCTGTATTCTGTTTAATAACAGGATGTAGGATAAACCATTATAGTTGTAAACAATATTTTCTTAACCCAAAACAAAAATTAATAATGGTTCCTACGCATAATGCGTATCTGACATAATGCAGGTTATACATTACCAGTTTCAAATCTTTTCCTGTTTCACATCTCTGTAACCGTAATCTTTTCTTTTTCAGAATATGATATCCGAAGCTGAAAAAAGGTCCGTTTTTTTTTGTGTGAGATATCCTTAGTGCATAAGATGTTTTATTAAAAATTCTGCGGTAGCCTTATCCGTATGTACCTGATGACGGTGCAACAGAAAATGGTGCGTATCATCCGGGATGACCAGTATTTCATATGGAATATGGTATTTGATCAGCCGTTGTACCAGGCCGGTGGACTGGGAGAAGGGTACATTCCTGTCGTCATCTGCGTGGATAACCAGAACGGGCGATTTCCATTTTTTCATATACGCCGTGGGCGAGGAGAGCCAGGTGGTAACGGCTGCCCTTTCGGCGTCGGGAGCCCGCTCGTAACTTTCCGGATAGAGATACTTTTTCACCCTTCCCACGCTGCGGTCGTGAACGCCCGATATATCCACGCCGGCAGCGAAGATATCTGAATTGCGGGCCAGCGCCATAGCAGTCAGGTATCCGCCGTACGAGCCACCGTAAATTCCGATACGCGTTGCATCCACGAAGGACTGTGCGGCCAGCCATTTTCCTGCTGCCACGATATCCTGGTATTCGGAAGCTCCCCGCGGGCCGGCATATTTGGGATGATGAAAATGATAGCCGTAACCGATACCGAGCCGGTAGTTTACCGACAATACAACAAAACCCTTGTTGACAAGGTATTGATTGACTGCATAAGCATTGGAGTAATAGGATGAATAGTGCCAGCCAAGCAGCATCTGCCTTGGTGGCCCGCCGTGAACAAAGATCACTGCCGGTCTTTTCTTTGATTTTGATCTGCCTTGCGGAACAAAAAGGTCGGCATGGATCTCCGTCCCGTCAGGGGCATTGAAAATAACCTGCCTGGGAGTTACCAGCGATTTTTCCGGGTAATCATCCGGGATCAGGTTTTTTCCCAAAAGCGTTGTTTTGCGGTTTTCAAGGTTCATCACTGCCGGTAACGGCGGGCGTTGTGACGTGGCGCTGATGTAAACCATTGATTTTCCGTCACCGGTAATAAAAGGGGTCCATTCCAGCCCTTCTCCCGGTGTCAGCACTTCCATATCGGCTTTGTCCACGGATACGCGCACAATATGCCTTCTTTCCAGGTCAAGAGGATCCGGGCCTGTGTTGCCGGCAAAGACCAGTTGTTTTCCGTCGGCACTCATGGAGATGTATTCCGCCATGAAATGACCCGGGGTGAGCAACAAAGGTTTTCCTCCGTTTTCCGGAATAGAATAAAGGTGTGGCCAGCCGTCCTGGCAGGAGAGGAAAACGATCCTGCCGGCGCCCCAGTGCAGGTTGGTGCCTCCCTGGGTAGTGGGATAAGACCCTTCGGGCGTGTGGGGGGATTCCCATACGATTCGTGTTGCTCTGGTGAAAACATCGGCAGTGAGTATTTTCCAGGGCCGGGGCGGGGGGCTCAGGATCGAGTCGGGTTCGCCGCCGGCACCGTCGGTACGGACAAATGCCAGACGGGTGCCGTCGGGCGACCAACGCGGTGCGTTGTCATAGGAAAAGGACGGGGAGAGCCAGACAATGGGCTTGTCTTTGCCGGAATAGATGCCGATAAACGAATGGTCGCCCCGGTAGGAGCGGAAAGCAATCTTTCTGCCGTCGGGGCTCCAGCGGGGAGTGCCGTTGTGCCCGTGGGCCGTGAAAAGCTGTACGGCAGGTGAAGCTCCGTCAACAGGTACCCCCCACAGCTGATCTCCTTTCACAAAAACAACACTGTCGGAGCGTGGTGAGATCACCGGATCGGTGCCTTCGCCCAGCAGTTTGGAATCCCCTCCTGCAAAAGGAATGCTCCATATCTGAACTTTGGGGGGATTGGGCAGATGCTGCGGATTGACGGGCAGCGCCTCGTCCCAGTTCCCCCCGAAGTCTCCCCCGCGGATATAAACACACCATTTGCCGTCGGCAGAAAGCTGAAGACTGCTGATTTCCTGTCCTTCGTCTTTCAGATAGGAGGTGAGACGACGGGGCGTGAATCCCGGCCCTTCGGCAACATAAACATTCCGTAACCCGTTCAGGTTGATCGTCCAGGCTACACGTGAGTCTGTGGCAGAGACAGCAAATTCAGACGGAAAAGGAAAACTCAGCACCTGCTCCATGGTGAAAGACCCGGGGCGTGCGGTGGCTTCAACGGGAAAAAGGATGCCGGCAAGAAAAAAAAGAGTCAATGACCAAGCTGTCAAAGCTCGCCCATTGAACCGTTTGATGATGGAAATAGCCTTCATATGTGATTATATTAATGATATTTAATGATTATCAGTTGCAGTAAGTTGATAATTTATCTATTTTCGATTACCATTCTGTACACGTTTGTTTTTCTTGGTTTAAACCCCAGCTTCCGGTACAGTTTGTTTGCCGCTATCCGTTCAGGGCGGGAAGTAAGCTCCAGGGAACGATAACCGTTTTTTACAGCGAAGTCTATGGCAAAACGCATCAATGCTTCTCCTGTTCCCCTGCCTCTTTCCCGTTTGTCCACCACGACATCTTCGATCCATACTTTCCGACCTGTGGGAATACGATAGATGCCCAGGGTAAACATGCCGGTAATTTTTCCCTGGTCGTCAACAGAAATAAACAACCGGCTGTCCGGGCTGGCAATGAGATCGGACAAATCTTTTCCGCTGATGGCAGCACCCTGCGAAAGCTGGGGTAATAAAAGGTTTATGCCAGTGAGAAGCTCATGACTGTATGTTGTTGCTTCAAGTATTTTCATAGGCAGTAAGGTATAGGTTCATGCTACATTGTCATTGATAAAATCCAAAATGTGAAAATAATGAATAATCTTTTGAAAACTTCGTGTTCACGAAGTAAGGATAAGAAAAAAGTATGATATTCATAACCTGTTATTCATCAGAATGATTATGTCTCTCTTCTTTTGTGGTAATCCTCTTGTCTTTTTGCAATAAACCAGTCGTCGGTATTGCGGGGAGTGGCTTTATCTTCCGTTTCCTTTACCTCTTCTTCGCTGAGGTCGGCAAAGGTCAGAAGGCGGTGGATGACCCGAAGGACATTCACCAGTTTCTGGCCCCACAGACGATCGAAGTTCTCACGTACCTCCCACAGGGCATCATTCATCACTTCGTGGCTGCCGATATGATACAGGGTGATGAAGTCTTTTAGTTCCTGGTAGATGTCGGCACAATCTTCCGAGATACGGGCGGTGATTTCCAGTTCCTCGATGGGTTCCTGCGGGTCGAAAACTTCGGGGTATTCGTCCCACTGTCCGGCTTTTTTACGCACCAGACCGTAGATTCTGTTATAGTCTTCTTCCCGGACAAACTTCTGGTTTTCTCCCGGGTAGATTGCTTCCACGGTGGGAAGTTTCAGTGCCTGGAGATACAGGCCTGCCAGAATGGTGCGCAGTTTTTCAAACCAGAGTTTACGTGATTGCGTGGCACTGTTTTCCAGCCAGGTGCAATAGGCAGCAGCCTGCCGGACAAACGCAATGACCTCTTCCGAATAAATTTCCTTGTCTGTCCAGTCTTCCATAATTTTTAAAGTTAGATTCTTCTACTTTTTAACTGTTACACATTTCACCAGATTTGTATCCGGGATATAAGCAATATAACCGTTATCCAGCAGCCATCGGATCACGGTCATGACCTTGTCATTTTCCGCTGCATCGGTCTGTTGAGCCAGTTCTTTGATGTCCAGCCCTCCCGGATGATTCTGCAGGACTTTCCGGATTTTTTGCTGAAGCTTATCAAAAGTGCTTTTGTCCGGGGTGACCTCATTCATTTTCCGACACACATCACAGATTCCACAATCATGATCGGATGATTCCCCGAAGTAATCCAGAAGGAACCGGCTGCGGCAAACGCTGCGGTTGGTGGCGTAACGCCATACGGCTTCCTGTTTTTTCAGGTAGATCTCCTTACGTTTTCTGTAATTCTCCGGAGAAATATACAAAGCTTTGGGATCCAGCCTTTCTTCTTTAAAAATCAGTAAAGGAGTGTCTTTTTGTGGGATATAACGTATAATATTCTGGTTATTGAGCCGCTGCAGATATTTTTTTATGGTTTCTGCAGGAATCCCTGTTTTGCGGGCCAGGTTCTCTTCAAAGACAGGTACGAATTCGGTAAAAAGACCGGTGTAGCTCCGCAACAACAGTTTTATAAATGCATCAAAATCGGCGTTGGCGATTTGAAATTTGTACAACTGGTCACGCGAAACGGTAAAATGCACCCGTGAGGGATTATGAATATCTTCCGTAAGTTCGATGTAGCCTTCCCGTTCCAGAATCTTCAGGCTGTTGTAAGCGATCATGACATTGAATTTATACCGGGAAACGAAATCCGACAACATAAAATCAAAAGTATGGTTTTTTGCACTGCCAACCGGGATCTGATAATAGTTTCCCAGGGCTTCATACACTCTCCTGATCTCCTCGATTTCCGGGTAATTGACTCTTGCACGTTGCTCCAGTTTTTGCTTATCTCCCTCACTGTACAGGAGAATGCCCCAGGCTTTTTTGAGGTCGCGGCCGGCTCTCCCGGCTTCCTGGAAATAAGCTTCCAGAGAGTCAGGTATATCCATATGAACCACAAACCGAACATCTGCTTTGTCAATACCCATTCCGAAGGCGTTGGTAGCTACCATAATCCGGAATCCGCCGGTTGTCCAGGAGGTTTGTTTCCGGTCGCGTAATTCATGGCTTAGGCCGGCATGATAAAAGTCGGCAGATATACCCTGGTCTTTCAGCATAAGCGCCAGGTCACGGGCATGTTTTCGGGTACGCACGTATGCAATGCCACTGCCCTGTATGTTTCGTGCCAGACGTACCAGGTAGCTGTTTTTGTCATCGGTTTCCTTGACGATATAGGCGAGATTTTTCCGTTCGAAAGTGGTTTTCAGAACATTCCTGGTCTTAAACCTCAGTTGTTTTTGGATGTCCTCAATCACCTCGGGGGTGGCAGTGGCCGTCACCGCCAGCACCGGTACATCGGGAAGAATTTCCCGCAATTCGGCAATGCGCAGGTACGAAGGCCGGAAATCATAACCCCATTGGGAGATACAGTGCGCTTCATCTACGGCAATAAGGTTGATATTCATTTTTTCCACCCGCATACGGAATATGTCGGTGTTGAGCCGTTCGGGTGAGACATAAAGGAATTTATAGTCCCCGTAAACACAGTTGTCGAGGGCTACATCTATTTCATCACGCATCATCCCGGAATAGATGGCTATGGCTTTGATGTCCATGCTTCTCAACCGGTTTACCTGGTCTTTCATCAGCGCAACAAGAGGGGTGACCACCAGACAAAGCCCCTGTTTGGCAAGGGCAGGTACCTGATAGGTGAGCGACTTGCCTCCTCCGGTAGGCATCAGCGCCAGCGTATCATTCCCGTTGGCTATCGAGAAGATGATTTCTTCCTGTAACGGCCTGAACTTGCGATATCCCCAGTATTTTTGTAATATCTGGTGATACAGATCCGATGCTTCCGAATTTTTGACCATAAATCTCCCCGCTTCCGCGAATTTTTTGTATTTTGCGCCCTCTAAATTTAACAAAATTAATAAAGAATGTCTTTCTCCAGTGAACGAATTATTAAAGAAGGTATCACATTCGACGATGTTCTTCTTGTCCCTTCCTATTCAAAGATTCTTCCCAGAGAGGTTTCTACCGAAACTTACTTCACCAGGAACATCCTTTTAAATGTTCCCGTCATTACGGCAGCTATGGATACCGTGACCGAAGCGGAAATGGCGATAGCCATGGCCCGTGACGGCGGTATCGGGGTGATACACAAGAATATGTCCATAGAGGAACAGGCCCGCCAGGTGAGAAGAGTCAAAAGAGCTGAGAATTTTATGATCATTGATCCGATCACCATTGACCCTGAGAGCTGTGTGGAAGACGCCCTGAAACTGATGCAAGAATATGGGATCGGAGGGATCCCTGTGATTAACGATCAGGATGTCCTGATAGGGATCGTAACCAACCGTGATCTTCGTTTTGAGAAAGACGGCTCACGTCAAATCAGGGAGGTGATGACGCACGAGAACCTGATCACCACCAATGACGATATTGATCTCCAGGAAGCAGCGCACATCCTGCAGGAATATAAGATTGAGAAATTACCTATCGTAGATGAAGAGATGCGGCTGATCGGGCTGGTGACCTATAAGGATATCACCAAATCGAAAGACCGTCCCAATTCGTGTAAAGATAAAAAAGGACGTCTCCGGGTAGCTGCTGCCCTGGGTATCGCTGCTGATACGCTGAAACGGGCCGAAGCCCTGGTGGCCGAACAAGTGGATGCTCTGGTAATTGACACGGCTCACGGTCATACGCGGGGCGTGATAGAAACCCTCAGGAAAGTTAAAAAGCAATTCCCTCAAATAGATCTGGTGGCAGGAAATGTTGGAACGGCAGAAGGGGCCCGTGCATTGGCAGATGCCGGTGCAGATGCTGTAAAAGTAGGCATAGGCCCCGGGTCTATTTGCACGACCCGCATCATTGCAGGAGTGGGCGTACCCCAGCTGACTGCTATCTTTGATGTGTCGCAGGAGCTCGCAGGGACAGGTATTCCCGTGATCGCTGACGGAGGAATCCGTTATTCCGGAGATATTGTCAAAGCCCTTGCTGCCGGTGCTTCTGCTGTCATGGCCGGTTCGCTCTTCGCCGGTGTGGAGGAATCTCCGGGAGAAACCATTATCTATAACGGACGAAAATTCAAATCGTACCGGGGCATGGGATCTGTTGAGGCCATGCAACAGGGTTCGAAAGACAGGTATTTTCAGGATGTGGAAGATGATGTCAAAAAACTGGTACCGGAAGGTATCGCAGCCCGTGTGCCCTATAAAGGAAAGTTATCCGAGGTGGTTTATCAGTTGATCGGGGGATTGCGTGCAGGCATGGGGTATTGTGGTGCCGCCGGAATAGAAGATCTGAAAAATGCACGTTTTGTGAAAGTTTCTCAGGCAGCCGTGATAGAGAGCCATCCTCATGATATTACCATTACACGGGAGGCACCCAATTATAGCAGGGAGATGTAGCATTATTCGAAAATACTTAATAATTATCCATTGGCTATGATGAAACGAACATGAATTTTTTTAATCCGCCGGTTGGCGGACAATCCGCCAGTGGGCGGACAA
>JAGGWN010000083.1 GCA_021157415.1 Bacteroidales bacterium
ACAGGAAAAGTGTTAATCCGCTTAAAATAAAATCCGTTGTTACAAATCAGAGATACACTCGTCAGCCTCGATATCGTAGAAAAACAATTCGTTTGCGACCTGCAACGTTGCAAAGGCATATGCTGTGTACACGGCGACTCGGGAGCACCCCTGGAAGAAAAAGAAAAAAATAAGCTGGCACACTCCTACTCTGAAATAGAACCCTACATGCGGGAAGAAGGAAGAAAAGCAGTCGGGAAGCAGGGAGTATCGGTCATCGATGAGGACGGCGACCTGGTCACACCCTTGATCAATGGCCGGGAATGTGCTTACACCTACCTGGACAAGGGCATTTACAAATGTGCTATCGAGAAGGCCTGGCTGGAGAATAAAATCACTTTCCGAAAACCCGTTTCCTGTCATCTCTTTCCGGTACGACTGAGAGAATATGAAAAATATACCGCCGTCAATTTTGAATTCTGGAGGGGTTGCCTGCCGGCCCTGGAACTGGGGAAAAAAACCGGAACATACATGTATGAATTCCTGGAAGAAGCGTTGACACGCCGTTTTGGAAAAAAATGGTTCCTTGAGCTGCAGGAAGCAGCCAAAGCTTATCGTAAACAATTTAATAATCAATAATATCATGGAAAAAGCACTGAATTACATTGAAAAAAATAAACAACGGTTTCTGGATGAATTGTTCGGCCTTATACGCATACCTTCGGTCAGCGCCGACCCTCACCACAGGGAAGATATGCACAGAGCCACTGAATACCTGAAGAAAAACTTTCTGGCCTCCGGAGTTGATAAGGCTGAAGTGATTCCTACCACAGGACATCCGGTAATCTATGCAGAAAAAATCACGGACCCTGCCCTGCCAACGGTTTTAGTTTACGGTCATTATGATGTGCAACCGGCCGATCCGCTGGAACAGTGGGACTCTCCTCCGTTTGAACCGGAGATCCGCGACGGTAAAATCTACGCCCGCGGTGCCGACGATGACAAAGGACAGATGTTTATGCATGTGAAAGCCTTTGAGGCCATGGCCAAAACAGACACGCTCCCTGCCAATGTTAAGTTCATGATTGAAGGAGAAGAAGAAGTCGGATCCCCTAGTCTGAAACAGTTTTGCCTGGATTATAAGGACAAACTCAGTGCCGATGTGATCCTGATCTCCGACACCACGATGATCGCTCCCGACGTCCCTTCCATTACGGTGGGTTTGCGCGGGTTGGCTTTTATGGAGGTCGAAATCACAGGCCCCAATCGCGATCTGCATTCCGGCCTTTACGGAGGTGCCGTGATGAACCCCGCTAACGCCCTGGCAAAAATGATCGCGGCCCTTACCGATGCGAACCATCACATCACAATCCCCGGTTTCTATGACGATGTGCTGGAAATCAGCGAGGAGGAAAGAAAAGAAATGGCCAAGGCTCCTTTTAACCCCGAAGCTTTTAAAAAATCCATCGGCATTGATAAAGAAGCCGGAGAGAAAGGTTATTCCACCATTGAACGTACAGGCATCCGTCCTTCGCTGGATGTGAATGGTATCTGGGGGGGGTACACAGGCAAGGGGGCCAAGACCGTTCTGCCGGCCAAAGCTCATGCTAAAATATCCATGCGGCTGGTCCCTGATCAAAAATCTGAAAAAATCGCCGGACTTTTTTCCAAATATTTTCCCACTCTGGCACCCGAAGGAATAAAAGTGAAGGTAGAATACCTGCATGGCGGAGAAGGCTATGTCAGCCCCATCACATCATTGGAATACAAGGCTGCAGCAAAAGCTATCGAACAAAGTTTCGGGAAAAAACCGGTCCCTGTAAGAAGCGGAGGAAGCATCCCCATCGTAGCCGTCTTCGAGGAAGTGCTGGGCATCAAATCCATCCTCATGGGATTCGGCCTGGACGCAGATGCTATACACTCACCCAACGAAAACTACCCCCTGTTTAACTTTTACAAGGGCATCGAAACCATCCCTTGGTTCTATCACTATTACAGCCAAATGAAACGAACATGATTTTTTAACATTTTCTACGTAGGACGCTACGTAGGGGCTGTCGGGTGCTTCCGGTATATTTTTCCGGAATAATCTGAAATAACCTAAAAAGTATTAACCCTTGCATTGTTTCTGTAAAGCCGGATAAAAATGATGAGATCAAAAACAAAAAAAGTGGTATAAACATAAATTTTCCCCTGGAATAATGTATGTTTGTAATGATCTTTTTGATGCCCACGTTAACCACATAATATATCAGTGCAAAGACCCGGGAGTAAATACAGACTGTTTCTGCTTTTTCTCACAGGATTATTTTCTATGGGGTTCCTGTCATACGGTTTTACCACATCCATTCAGGTTGACAGCGTAAGGTGCAACGGGGGAAACGATGGCAAGATCGTGGTGACAGTGAACGGGGGAACACCTCCTTTTATTTTTACTTGGAGCACAGGACAGAAAGATACTACCAACATCCCGGCAGATTCATTGATGAATCTGACTGCCGGAAACTACTGGGTAGTGATTGATGATGCCGGGAGTTCGGATTTTCACAGCATAGAAGTTTACGAACCGGATGCCATAAATATAGACTCTGAAACTACCACAGATGTGTCCTGTAACGGCGGTAATGACGGAACGATTACCATCACGGCATCGGGGGGCATTCCTCCCTATGCTTTTTCTATTGACGGAGGAAGCACCTTTTACGGGAACAATGGATCCTTTGCGGGACTATCAGCCGGGATTTATCCGGTGGTAGTCAGGGATGATAACGGCTGTACACAGGCCGGCAGCTTACTGGCTGTGAATGAACCTCCTGTTGTCACAGTACAGACCGACTCGGTGCGGGAGGTCAGCTGCAAGGGGGATACCGACGGTGCCATCGCGGTATCGGTAAACGGAGGAACCCCGCCCTACCATTATTCATGGAGCGGACCCAACGGTTATTCCTCCACAAATGAAGACCTTTCCGGTCTGGAAGCAGGCAATTACATCCTGACAGTAACGGATGCAAATAACTGTAGCTTTACCAACGGTGCCATACCTGTTTATGAACCTGCAGTGCTGACAGTCTCTCTGGATAATCAACAAAACGTTACCTGCCATGGGGCGGATAACGGACTTATCAACGTAACGGTGGCAGGAGGGACACAACCCTATACCTTTTTATGGAATGGCCCGGGAGGATATTCTTCCACCAATGAAGACATCACTAATTTGACACCGGGCAACTATTCCCTGACGGTGACCGATGCGCACGGATGCTCTGCCAGCCTGGGACCTGTAACCATTACCGAACCTCCTGCCCTTGGTGTCACTGTGGATGCGATAACTGATGTGACCTGCTTTGGCGACAGCAGTGGGGCCATCCAGGTAACAGTCACCGGAGGAACGCCTCCCTATGGCTACTCATGGTCAGGTCCCGGCGGCTATCATTCGACCCTTGAAGATGTTTCCGGCCTGTCGGCAGGGTCGTATATACTGACGATTACCGACGCAAACGCTTGTGCCTATGTGCCTGATACCATGACCGTGGATCAGCCTGCAGTTATCAGCATCTCTGCAGTAACGACAGACGTTACCTGTTACGGAGCCGACGATGGGACCCTTACGATCACTGCCACGGGAGGGACTCCCCCGTTTGTTTTCTCCATTGACGGCGGGACTACCTATCTGAATAACGGAGGAAGTTTTACCGGGCTGACCCCGGGAAACTATACACTGGCAGTACGCGATGCCAACGGATGTATGCAAACCGGAAATACCGTAGCAATCAGCGAACCGTCACAGATAGTGATACAATCAGAAACTAAAACCGATGTCACCTGCCACGGAGCATCCGATGGGTCAATTACCATCACCGGTGGTGGTGGAACACCTCCCTATACGTATTCCCTTGACGGGGGAACTACCTGGCAGGACAACGGAGGTTCTTTCCCTGGCCTGGGCCCCGGCACATACGACCTTGCCATAAAAGACAGTCACGGATGCGAACAAACCGGAAGTTCCCTTACTGTCAACGAACCTGATGCACTGATTTTCACTTTACAATCCGGTACCGGCATCACCTGTCACGGAGGCGATGACGGAACCATTACCCTTCATGCCGGCGGCGGCACTCCCCCCTATGCTTTTTCCATTGATGGCGGGATCACTTTCCTTTCCAACGGAGGATCTTTCACCGGACTCCATGCCGGAAATTATCCCACGGCCGTACAGGACGCCAACGGATGTATCACAAACGGGGTCATCCTGACCCTTTCAGAGCCTCAGGTCCTGGTCATAAACGGGATTTCTCATACGGATGTAACCTGCCACGGCGGTAGCAACGGAAGCATCACAATGCATGCCTCCGGAGGCACTTCTCCTTATGTCTTTTCGGCAGATGGAGGATCTTCCTTCGCAGACAACGGAGGCTCCTTTACCGGACTCTCTTCCGGCATATGGCCGCTGGCAGTCAGGGATGTCAACGGCTGTGTTATGTTCGGTGACACCGTTATCATCACCGAACCCCCTGCTCTGACAATAGGCTCTGTGAATAAAACCGATATCAGTTGTCATGGCCTGACGGATGGGAAAATAGACCTTTCGGCTGCCGGAGGCACTGCACCGTTGCAATATTCCATTGACGGAGGAATGACTTTCTCGGACACTCATTTGTTCGAAAATCTATCAGCCGGGGATTACGATCTTGCAGTGCGGGATGCCAATGGCTGCCTCTTTTATGGCAATACAGTGACGATCTCAGATCCCCCTCAACTGACTATTAATACGGTCAATATTACGGATGTACTGTGTAACGGGGACAACTCGGGCGAGCTCCGTATCCTGGCTTCAGGAGGCACCGGTTCCTACCTATATTCTATAAATAACGGCCAAGCATTCTATGACAACAACGGGCTCTTCCTGCAACTCACCGCCGGCACTTACACTCCGGCAGTGAGGGATACAAACGGGTGTACGACCGTGGCGGCACCGGCAATCGTTAACGAACCTCCTCCCATTCAAGTTACGATTGACACGGTCAGACCTACATGCAGTAAGTTCTCTTTTGACGGAGAGATCAGCGTCCTGGCGTCAGGAGGCACCGGAAACTTTGTTTACTCCATCGACAACGGCACCTCTTTTGTATCGGGAGGAACCTTCACAGGGCTGGAAGGGGGCCTGTACCATATCCTGGTCAAAGATGCCAATGCCTGCACAACATCCTCCACAGTGCAGTTGCAGGGAAAATATACCGTTATCGCCAATGCGGGTAAT
This sequence comes from Bacteroidales bacterium, assembly GCA_021157415.1. Taxonomy (GTDB): domain Bacteria; phylum Bacteroidota; class Bacteroidia; order Bacteroidales; family VadinHA17; genus DRPN01. Next base: position 5,237 of record JAGGWN010000083.1, read on the forward strand.
GATACGGCTGTTTGCCCCGGGACCACCGTCCAACTCCATGGCAGTGGAGGAGAGACTTATCAATGGGAGCCGGCCCATCTGCTGGATGACCCTGCCGTGGCAAACCCTCTGGCCTCGCCTCCTGCCACCACGGATTTTATCCTTACAGTCTCCTCGGCCATTTGTTATAACAAAGATACCGTTACCGTTACAATATACCCCGTTCATGGCCTGGATGCAGGCCGTGATACAGTAATCCTCGAAGGCTCTGATATAACACTTACAGCGGTCGGTGAAGGGTTCTCGCAATATCACTGGTACCCTCCCGACGGACTGGATGCAACAACCGGACAATCCGTGATGGTTACCCCGGAAAGGGAGATGACTTATTTTGTGGAAGCTACTACCACGGAAGGATGTCTGGAAAAAGACTCGATACATATCGGGTTGATCCGGGAGCTCTCTATACCTTCGGGTTTTACCCCGAATGGCGATGGAAAGAATGATACCTGGCATTTCGGCCATACCGAATATTATCCGGATATGACCGTAGAGGTATTCGACCGGTGGGGCCACAGGGTATTTTACAGCAAAGGATATGACAGTGCTAAAGAATGGGATGGAACATACCATGGAAAGAATTTGGCTACGGGAACCTATTATTTTGTGATCAACCTGCATGATGTAAAACATACGCCACCTATCACCGGGCCGGTAACCATAATTAGATAAAGGAATAAATGAGGTTTTTGGGAAAAATAGGATTGCTTTTACTGATACTGACCCCTGAGGTAACAGCCCAGCAACTGTCTCTTTACAGTCAGTATATGTTCAACGACTATGTGCTGAATCCTGCTGTTGCCGGAACGAAAAACTACTATCAGATCCGGGCCAACAGCCGCTTTCAGTGGGCCGGCATTCTGGATGGGCCGCAGACAGTAAGCTTCAGTGTATTTGGCCCGCATGTTTCCAAACCTATGGGGTTCGGAGGATATATCATCAACGATGTAACGGGCCCCACCAGTCGTACCGGCGCCTATGGTTCCTACGCTTATAATGTGGCGGTGAATAATGATATACGTCTTTCCATGGGCTTGTCCTTCGGCATACTGCAGAACAAAATCGACGGCACCCGCATCACCCTTTTTGACCCTGATGACAACGCCCTGCAGCAGACGGTATATTCTACGATCGTGCCGGACGCCTCCGTTGGCCTGTATATGTACGGAGAAAACTGGTATGCAGGCGCTTCGGCCTTCCAACTCTTTGCCAACTCCCTGAAAGTGTATGATATGAAAAACGGACTGAACCGTCTGAAAGTGCATTTCTACCTGATGGGAGGATATACCTTTGATCTGGGTGATAATTTTACGATCGAACCCACGGTTCTGGTCAAAAAAACAGCTCCCGTACCTCTGCAGATGGACTTCAATACAAAAATTACTTATCTGGAAAAAGTATGGCTGGGAGCTTCTTTCCGCACTTCCGATGCAGTAGCTCTCCTGGTGGGATATATCCACAATAACAAATATTACTTCGGATATTCTTACGATATCGGCATCAATGAGATCCGGAAATATAACAACGGCTCACACGAAATCATGCTGGGTATTCGTTTTAATAATATCAAAAACAGATAACCGACACCTATGCGCCTGATCCTTTTCATCCTCTCCTGGATAATCCTGTTGAATGCCTGTTCCCCCGGCGACAAAAAAAACAGGAAAAAAGACATTATCCCCAGAGAGGATATGGTTCACATCCTGGAAGATGTTCATCTGATCAATGGCTTCTTCTCGATGAGTTATCTGCGTAAAATATACCCGGGCACAGATTCTTTAAGCAACTACAGGGATGTTATCGGCAAGTATGGCTATTCCCTGGATGATTTTAACAATACCATAGACTATTATGCAGACCATCTTAATGATTATGAAAAGATCTATGAAGAAGTGTTGAAGGATCTGAAGAGCATGCAGGAGAGCAGCTATAAGAGTGAGATGCACGGAAGGGGAATGCGAATGAAACCACGGGGAAGAGAAGAGAACCTATGGACTATGAAAACGGAATGGCACCTGCCACGCGAAGGGACACGGAATAAAATACCGTTTAGCGTGGAAGTGAACGGCCGTGGGGTTTACACTCTCAATCTCAGAATACGCATAGGAAAAAACGACAGATCCAGACATCCCTTTATTTTAGCTTATTTCTGCCGTGATGACAGTACCAAAGAAGAAAACCGGATCTATTGGAAAAGACAAAAACTAAAAAAAACAGGAGACGAATACAAACAGTATATTCTGTCAGCAGAACTGAAAGATTCGCTTGTCACCCATCTGCAAGGCTTTCTCCTTGATGATGAAAACACCGATACACTCTATATCAAACATGCGGATATCAAAGACATTAAGCTGGACGTGAAACCCTTTTACACCGAAGTGGCTGATACATCCTCAAACCAAAAGTAATGCATAGGTTCGCTGCAAACTATGTCTGCCCCGTATCTTCTCCGCCCGTTAGGAATGGGATTGTCCTGACGGACGACGAGGGCAGGATCATGGATATGATCGATCCGCACGATCATTTCCGCGAGATGTCGGCCCTTGTGTTTTACAACGGCGTACTGATCCCTTCTTTTGTTTTTCAGGGGACCCCGAAAGAAAGGAAGGGCTCTGAAAAAGACATGTCTGCATGGCTGACCGAATGGTTCTCTTCGGAAAATCCGGGGGAAAATCCCCGGGATACTTTTAACAAACAATTAAAAAAAATAACTCTGGAGGCGGCCGCAAAGATAGGAATACAGGACACAATGGGCAGTCTGGAGATAGGGAAAAAACCGGGAATCCTGCTCATCTCACCTTTTGATTTTGAGAGATGGATACCCACCCCCATGTCAACTATCACACAAATAGTTTAACCTGGTTTGCACAATAGAGATTTTAAAAATATCTTCTGTTGCGCAATCTGGGTTTAATATCTTTTTACTCTGTGATGTTGATGTTCCCGGAAGGAACCACAGAGACACCCCCTTTGCCTCTGACAAACGAAAACAAAGGTCTCCCTGTTCTTACTACAGACGAGGCTTTTCAGGAAATACCTTTCCCCTTAAGGAAGGTGATGATTTCCCTATCATATTTGAGGATATGATCCCGGAACCACTCTGACAGAAAATCATACAAATCTTGGCAGATATCCGGATTCCGGGATGAAAATTCATCCCGGAAAGACTTTATTTTTTCAATGAAGAAGTGATGCTTCTCTTTGTGCTGATCAAGTTGGGGATACCCCAGATCGCGCAGCAGTATCTCTTCCTGGATCAGATAGCGTTCAGCATAATGGATCAGGGAAAAAAAAATCTCCGACATGCTTTCAGGGCATGCCTGCCGATTGATCATATCGCCCAGTCGATTAATCAGGTTTACCAGCTTACGGTGACTTTGATCGATGGCTTCAATCTGAAATTCATATTCGGGTTGCCACTTAATGTGTTTCAGTTTCCCTTCCATTTTTCCGGTGATTTCTTATTACAAAAGTAAAGTAACCTGGCACCGACACAATGACAAAAATCATAGGGGATAGATTGTTTTCGAAAGCGCTAACAGAAAATCAAAAAAAATTCACAATTTTGCAGTTGTTATGAACGAAGCCTCCACCTCCACCGGGAAGACCCGTATTCTTTTCAGTCCTCTCGACTGGGGCATCGGTCATGCCAGCAGAAGTATTTTGCTGATTAAACAATTGATACAGGCAGGGTATGAAGTAATTGCCGCAACCGATGGAGCCTCATATGCTTTATTAAGGTCTTCTTTCCCCACGATGAAAATTATCCGGTTACCATTCTGCAGGGTCAGGTACTCACGTCATCTTCCTGCAATCTGGAAAGTCTTTTTTTCCTTGCCCTGCATTCTCAAGAGTATCAGAAAAGAACACAACATTACCGCCGGAATTGTAGAAGAGCTGGGCATCAACCTGATCGTATCGGACAACCGATATGGGGTTTATCATCCTGCAGTCCCTTCTTTTCTGCTAATTCATCAACTGCAGCCCCGGTTGCCCCGACAGCTTTCATTTCTCACCTCCTTGTTTTTTCGACTTTATAGCAAACGTCTGATAAAGTTTAACCGGATATGGGTGCCTGATTTCGCCGACGATCCGACGCTGGCGGGAACACTCTCGCACCCTTCTGCAACGATGCCGGAGTCATTGAAGGGAAAAATCCTTTACACCGGTGTGCTCTCGCGTTTTATGGATCCCGAATACAGGAAAGAATATCCTGTGCGAAAAATCTTTACGGTGGTCGTTGTTTTGTCAGGACCGGAACCACAGCGCAGCATACTTGAAAAGATCCTGGTCCGAAAACTCCGTAAAAAGCCCTGGCAGGTGCTGTTCATCCGGGGTATCCCCTGGAAGAAACAGGCAAAGACGGTGTACGGAAATATTCAACTGGTTTCACACCTGCCCCCCAATCTGTTTTACACGTATCTGAAAAAGGCGGAATATATTATTTCCCGGGCAGGATACTCTACCGTCATGGATCTTGCGGCCATAGGGAAATCAGCCCTGCTGATCCCCACCCCCGGACAAACGGAACAGGAATATCTGGCAGATCATCTTGCAGCCGGTCATTATTTTGTGAGCATGTCCCAAAATGATATCCGGATACAGGAGGCTTTTGAAAAACTGAAAAAGACCAGGCTGTTTCCCATACGACAGGGAAAAAATCCGATAGAAGAAATAAAGAGAGAAATTGCTTAACCGGATTTTCCTTATTCCCCAGCCCACAGATTTTCTAAAAATTCCTATACCTCCCCGGGAAGAGATTTTGCAGCACCTGACAGCTCTGTTCCGAAAAATCCTTAAAAAAACAGCATCACCCCGGTGATGGATGAAAATCCCAAAAGGAAACCGGCATATACCTCTGCCGGTGTATGGTGACCCCGAATCAGGCGGGCTGTGGCCAGAAAACCTGCCAGCACAAGGGAAACCAACCACCAGGTCATGAAAACATTCTGACCCAGACGATAGAAAGCAACAAATAAAAATCCCGACACGCCTCCCAGACCGGTCAGATGAAGGGAGATTTTCCAGCGAAAGGAAACCATCAGTGCCAGAAAAGCAGTAACCGTCATCCCGAGAAAAAGATCGTAAACAATAACTGGCTGATGCACTTTTTTTAGTACCAGAAAAGTGATGAAAACAAAGATCATATACAGTGAGAGCGGGACATATCTTTCCTTCCTGTTATCCAGGAAAAAAGACTTTATGTAACCGACCCGCTGCAGCACAAACATAAACATCAACGGGATGAGAATGGTGTTCAGAACAATAAGGATCAGGTCAAAGGATTTTATGGCCGGGGGTAGATAAGAGACATAGGTCCTGGAAAAAAGAAGAATCAGTATAAGAGCCAGGGGCATGAAAACCGGATGAAAGAGATAGGAAAGGACGGCGGCCAGGTGCCTGATGAAAGGCTTTGTTGCATTCATAAATAAGCTGATAAACGGAAACAAACGGTCATTGAATTGAATTAAAGTTCTTTCCGCAAGCGGGCTACGGGTATATTTAATTGTTCCCGGTATTTGGCAACAGTACGCCGGGCTATCTGGTATCCCTTTTTCTGAAGAACGGCCGTAAGCTTTTCGTCCGTCAGAGGTTTCCGTTTGTCTTCCTTCGCAATCATTTCCTGTAGTATGGTCTTGATCTCACGGGTGGAAACCTCCTCTCCCGAGTCAGTCTGCAGCCCTTCGGAGAAAAAGTATTTCAGCTGATATATGCCATACGGGGTCTGAACATATTTGCTGTTGGCAACGCGGGAGATGGTCGAGATATCCAGCCCCGTTATTTCGGCAATATCTTTAAGGATCATGGGACGTAGCTTGGTCTCATCGCCAGTCAGAAAGAACTGTTTCTGAAAATCCACAATAGCCTGCATCGTAAGCATAAGAGTATTCTGCCTTTGTTTGATGGCATCGATGAACCATTTGGCCGAATCCAGTTTCTGTTTGACAAAAGAAATGGCGTCTTTTTCTTCCCGTGTATGTTTTTTCTGGTTCTCATGATAGGCTTTCATCATCTCAGCATATTGCTTGTTGATTCGAAGGTCGGGAACATTCCGTGCATTCAGGGAAAGCTGGATATCTCCTTCGTTGATCTCCAGAATAAAATCAGGAACGATATGCTGCACCGGCTTGTTCATCGGATCGCTGAAAGAACTTCCCGGTTTGGGATTTAGCTTAAGAATCTCATCAATGGCTTTTTTCAGATCTTCTTCCGTGATATTGAGTTTTTCCAGGATCTTGTCGTAATGTTTCCTGGTAAATTCAGTAAAATAATGCTTCAGTATCTTATGCGCCAGTGCTATGGAGGGTTCTGTAGTATCTTTTCGTTCTATCTGTAAAAGAAGACACTCCTGCAGGTTGCGGGCGCCGACGCCGGGCGGGTCAAATTCCTGGATGACTTTCAGGATGTTCAACAGCTCTTCCTCCGAAGCAGTGATATTCTGTGTGAAAGCCAGGTCATCCACAATGTTTTCAATATCCCTTCTCAGATAACCATCTTCTCCGATGTTTCCGATGATATAATCTGCCAGCAGTCTTTCTTTTTCGTTGAAATTCTGCAGGCCTGCCTGGCTGTACAGATAATCATGAAAAGTGCTCCCGACGGAAAAAGGAATCTCTTCCCTTTTTTCATCCTGAGAAAAATTTTTCAGGGAAAGACGGTAATCAGGGATCTCATCATCATCCATGTAATCATCCAGCGAAAATTCATCCTGCTCGTCCTGATGTGTTGTTTCCTCTTCTGTGTTCTGTTCTCCGGTATCCGTATCCTCCTCCTGAGCAGTATAATTTTCCTCCTGATCATCATAGCCCTCTTCCAGAACGGGATTTTCCTCCAACTCTTTCTTTATCCTTTGTTCCAGTTGCACCGTAGGAATCTCCAGCAACTTGATAATCTGTATCTGTTGCGGAGAGAGTTTTTGCAGCAACTTTTGTTGTAACCTCTGTTTCAGCATATCTTTCGTCTTCCTTCCCTCATGAAGGGTTATTGTCTGATAGCAATTTATAAAAATTTTTCCGTACTACAAATGAGAGGAAGTTATTTTAGAGTTAAAATTCAGCATTTTTTGGGGTGCGGGGGAAAGGAATGACATCACGTATATTGGCCATGCCGGTAACAAACAGAACAAGGCGCTCAAAGCCCAGTCCGAAACCGCTGTGGGGGGCTGTTCCGAACTTACGTGTCTCCAGATACCACCACAAGTCTTTCTCCGGAAGATTCAACTCCTTAATCCTGACATTAAGTTTTTGATAGTCTTCTTCTCGTTGGCTTCCTCCTATGATCTCTCCAATACGGGGAAAAAGAACATCCATGGCCCGGACGGTCTTGCCATCATCATTCTGTTTCATATAAAAAGCCTTTATATTCTTCGGATAATCCGTAAGAATCACGGGTTTCTTATAATGCTTTTCCACCAGATAGCGTTCATGTTCGGCTTGCAGGTCGGCACCCCATTGTACCGGAAACTCAAATTTCTGTCCTGATTTTTCCAGGATAGTGACAGCTTCGGTATAGGTAGCCCTTACAAATGTATTTTCCAGAATAAACCGAAGTCTGTCAATCAAATCCTCATCGTACATTTTCTGTAAAAAAGCCAGATCGTCGGCATTATTCTCCAGGGCATACCTGACCAGGTACTTCACAAAATCCTCGGCCAGGTCCATGTTGTCATGGATGTCATAAAAGGCCATTTCGGGTTCGATCATCCAAAACTCGGCAAGATGACGCGGGGTGTTAGAGTTTTCCGCCCTGAAAGTAGGACCGAAGGTATACACTTCGGAAAGAGACATAGCTCCCAGCTCGGCTTCCAATTGCCCTGAAACGGTAAGTTTGGTTTCTTTCCCGAAAAAATCCTCATGAAAATCTATCGTACCGTCATCTTTACGTGGAGGATTGTTGACATCCAGGGTAGTGACACGGAACATCTCGCCTGCTCCCTCAGCATCTGACCCGGTAATGATAGGCGTATGTAAATATACAAAACCGTGTTCATCGAAATACTTGTGGATAGCATAGGCCAGGGCATGTCTGATGCGGAAAACCGCACCAAAGGTGTTGGTGCGAAAACGCAAATGGGCAATTTCCCGTAAAAACTCGAGAGAATGTCCTTTTTTCTGCAGAGGATATTTCTCGGGGTCTGCTTCCCCGTACAGCTCAATCTTATGGGCTTGAATCTCTACTGTCTGCCCTTTTCCAAGTGACTCGACCAGCCTGCCGGTTACCGCAACACAAGCCCCTGTGGTAATCTTCTTCATCAAAGACTCGTCAAAGGAAGCCATCTCTGCCACTACCTGAATATTTTTTATGGTGGAACCGTCATTGATATTAATAAAAGCAATATTCTTGTTCCCTCTTTTGGTCCTTACCCAGCCTTTTATGTGCACATCTACATCAACCTGTGTGGCTTGCAGCAAATCCTTGATCTTGTTTCTTTCCTTCATTGATTCATATTTATATTATCCCGTTCCTTTTAGCAGTCTGCAAAAATACAATTTTTATCCTAAAGCATCCTGTAATGAAGGAAAGTGTTTTTTAAGTTGCCCCCTATTCAGGAATTTTGTAACTTTAGGAGTGGTTTGCTACGCACAAATTCAGGACCTTTCGAACATTAAAAACGAAAACAGATGGACAAGAGTAAAAAATTCTTATTGGTTACCTGGGATTTTACCGAATTGTCTGATTATGCATTGCAGCATGCTATCAAAATCTCGAGGATGATTGACACCAAGATCCGGCTTATTCATATCCTGAGCAAAAAAGAATCCCCCGAATCTGAAATTACAAAACAAAAAAAACTACAGCTTATTATTGAAAAAAATAAGGAGGAAAGTGGCATAGACACAAGCTGGGTCCTTTTGCGTGGAAAAATTTTCAATGAAATATCCGAATATGCTGCCGACAACCAGGCCTTCATGGTAATCATGGGAACCCATGGCATACAGGGCAGCCAGAAAGTATTCGGAAGCTGGGCCCTAAAGGTAATTATGGGCTCGAAAGTGCCGTTTCTGGTGATACAGGACAAACCACGCGACTGGGAAAAATACCAGAATATCGTTCTCCCGGTGGATCACAGAATAGAAAACCGGGAAAAACTGAAGATGGCCATTTTCATGGGAAAATACTTTGATTCCCGGATCCATATACTCAAACAGGCTGTGAATGATAGATTCCTGCGCAAGAAACTGAACATCACAATGAACTTCGCCGTAAAATATTTGATTCAGAATAACATATCCTACGAAATTCATGAAATATCTCACGATGAACATTTAGGCAAGAAAACCATGGAGTTTGCCTCAGAGATTAACGCCGACCTGATTATCATAATGGTGACGCGTAAGTTTGGACCCACGATTGGTGTTTTTGAGCAATATATCATCGCCAACAGTGCCCGGGTCCCGGTGTTATGCATCAATCCGAGATCATCGTTCGTACGTGTGGGCTCTTTCCAGTTTGGATAAGAAGGTTTCTCCGTTTAAATCGTATAGCGTATCGCCAACACAAAATCCCGGCCCGGCCCGGCGATACCTGAAGCATAGGGACGATAACGCACATCCAGAATATTTCCAATGTCAAAATGCAAAGACAGCCCGTTATGAAACCGGTAAGCCGTAGCCAAATTCATGGTGTACCAGGCTGGAGACCAGGGTTTCCCCTCCGCATCTTTTGCATACATATAATCCTTGTTGCGTTCGCTGAGAGCCAGCCTTTGATAAGGGATTTTTCCATTGTAGCGAAAGAAAATATCGGCCGTGAAACCGGCTTTTTCATAACACAGATGTGTGGCACCGAAAAGAGGAGGTACATGCCTTAACGGATATCCGGCCTGGTCTTTCCCGCGGTTGAAAGTAAGCGAGGAGCGAAGTTGTAAGGAGAACGGTAGATCAAAAGTAACAGTGAACGAAGAACCAAAAATAAAGGCATGACCTGTATTGGTCAAGGCCTGTACTTCACTGAGCTCTCCATCATACATGATCGAGTCGTGTCCGTTAAATGAGAAAGGCCTCCTGACCATGGCATGGTGCAGGTAGCTGGCAAAAACAGAGAAATCAAAGCTGAAGACTTTCCCGTTTTTTCTGATAACATTGGCATCCAGGTTATACAAATATTCCGGCTTTAAGCCGGGATTCGGGACAATGACCCTGCCAGGTTCCGAGTCAAAGATCTTCCCCACATCATCCAGATTAGGCGCCCGGAAACCGGTGGAAAAATTTATCTTAAACTGCCAGCGGTTTCCGGGATGATATACCAGTCCGGCCGACCCTGTCAAGGCACTATTGGCCAAATCAATGGTTTGATAGGGAAAATGATAAAAAGAAGTATCTCCTATCTCGCAGTGCAGGGCTACATAATTGATACGTATTCCCCCGTTGAAAGTGAACAAGGCGGAAAAATTGTTCTTATAAGAGGCATATCCGGCAGCAGCATAATAATGATTCAACCCGTCAGGATACCGGGATGGGGAAGAAAAAGTTGCTCTTGTAATAATGTCTTCCGTAACTCCGGTCGAATGAATATCATTAAAATTGAATTCCAAACCATAAAATAAAAAGCTCACGTTGTCGGTTAAAACCTTGTCAAAATCTGCGTTCAGGTTTGCGATATGGACTTTTTCAGTCCGGTGCCTCAAAAAGACACTGTTCAGTTTTCTGTCATGACGACTTTCTTCGTAATATTGATATGCCAGATTAATTTTGGAATTATCATAAAAGAGGGTCTTTTTCTTCAGATCAACAGTCAAATGAGGCATCATCCATTTCTGGGGGCCATAATGCCAGTCGGCATATTTCGGATGATTGTTTTTATGCTGTATCAACCGATCGTACCTGGGAACATTACTCAGACGGGAGTATTGGACAGAAAAGAGGTAGTCGGTATTTTCACCGGGTCGGAAACGCATTTTTCCCAACAAGTTAATCTGGTGATACCCGGAGGGTACCTGAATATCAGGATCGGGATTTGGAATTACAGTGTCCCTGTCTCCGTTGCGGATAACATATTCGGTTCGCAGGAGCTCGGGATGACTGTGTTTCCCCATTCTCAGATCCTCAAAACCAGAAGATGAAAAACTGGCAAGGAAACTCCATTTTTCCCATCCTGAACTCAGGTCGGCGTGTATGGTTTTTTCCCGGTTGGCGGAAGCAACCCTCACCAGGGCATGTGTCTTCATCAGGGGTTTGTCTTTTGTGGAAAGAGCAGGAACCAGGGTATGAAAATCCATGACACCCCCCAGAGCGTCGCTTCCGTATATAACGGTTCCGGGTCCGAAAATTACTTCTGACGCTTCCATAACATGGGGATCCAGAGAGATGACATTCTGGAGGTTGCCACTGCGGTATATGGCATTGTTCATTCTTGTACCGTCAATAACAAGCAGCACAGCATTGGCTGCAAAACCCCGCAACATGGGACTACCTCCTCCAAGCTGACTCTTCTGAATAAACACCTGGTCGTAAATATTCAGCAGATCGGCTGCTGTCTGGGGGTTGAAAAAGCCTATGCGATCGCGTGGGATCGTCACCATGTGATTCGGAACTTCCCTTTTGTTCTGCTCCCAGCGGCTGATGGAAACAACAGATTCATCCAACATCACCACCCTGGGTTGTAAATAAACCGTTCCTCCGGAGGCTAGAATCTGCTTTTTTGTCAGAAAAACCTTATGATAGGATGGATGCTGGAAGATAATGGTATCGTTTTTCATAAAACCATCCAGGGATGCGTAACCATCAGCACCTGTAATAACGGATTTGTTAAAAGAAGGAGTATATAGTGCAACCCTTTCAACCGGTTCACCTGTATCCTGATCTATAATCCTGATTTTTTGCGCCATGGCCGTGAAAGAAAAAGCCAGTAGTGTAAATATCATCAAAACTTTCGACAATCTCATTGGCACATCGTTTTTACTGTACAAAGATAGTAAACCTTTGTTATTTCAGGATAACCGGAATTGTTGTATCTTCGTACGAACAATTTTTACAACAAAAAAACACCGATTTTACTCTGTTAAAAGTTTTTTACTATGTCGGTATCGGACACGGAAAGAAAATACGGGATATGGCTTGGGATTCTTCTGGCCGTCGCTATTGTATTCATTATTTTCCTTACCAGGTGGTCCCACAGAGCCGGTTTTTCCGCCGGTGATCCGTATGGCGCTGTCCCTACGGATGTATATATGCTGATTGAGACACGGGATATGCCAGCGTTACTGAAAAAAATCACCCGTGAAAACAACGTATGGAACGACCTGAAAAAGATCCCTGATATTAATACTTCTTCGCATAGTCTTGACATCATTGATTCCCTGTTTTCCGGAAACCGGGATTTCAAAAATCTTTTTCAGGGCAATGATCTGGTTATAAGCCTGCACAATGCAGGGAAAACAGGAACCACTATGCTGGGAGTTATGTGTCTGCCGGGAAGGACACGAGAATCGACCCTTCATGATCTGGTTTCACAGGTAGGGAAAGGAGATGTCCGGGAAATAAGAAATTATAACCATGTGAAAATCTACCGGGTTCAGTTTGTTCCGGGCCGGATGGAATGCTATTTTGCGGTTCATAAAGAATTGTTGTTGTTCAGTCCCTCTCGTATTTTGCTAGAAAAAGGAATCCGCCAAATGGAGATAACGGCATCTATTGACCAAGATCCCGCTTTCAGGAAGGTCAGGAACACTGCCGGAAAAAATGAGGAAGCCAATATTTATATCCGGGCTGACAGGATGCCCGGATTTTTACATCGTTGGATAAGTGATCCCATGTACCATAAAACGGAAAGCGCTTTTCCGTTGGGTAACTGGACCGAGTTGGATGTCGTACTGAAAGAAAACTCGGTTCTATTAAACGGATTTACCACCCTCAATGACTCTATCGGTTATCTTTTGAGTGTACCCGGAACAAGCGAACCTGCTCCGGCTGATATAACGGAGGTGATCCCGGCCTCAACCATCTCTGCTACCGTTCTCTCTTTTGGAGATCTGGCACAATACCAGGAAAGATTACTGTCCTACCGCAGAGGAAAACATGTGAATCCATGGGCTGATTTAGCCACCTCCTTCCTTGAAAATACGGGCAAAACGCCCCGGGATTTTTTCTCGTCATTTGTCTCCGGCCAGGCGGCACTGGTGAATATGGATATAAAAAATGAAACGGATGCCCATAACAATTTTTGGATCACTACGGTGAAAAGTCAGGCAAATGCCAAACAGGCCATTAGCGATCTCATTAAAAAATACGCCGACAAAAATAATAAATCTTTCCGGCAATTTACCACCACCGTAGCCTTTGACCCCGAAACAAAATATACCATTTATCATCTGCCTTACGGGCATATTCCCGGCTTGTTATTCGGACAGATAGCCGGAGATTATCCCTATCGGTATATTGCATTTCTTGATAACTATATGTTGGCCGGGAACTCCGTAAAAGCCCTGTTTTCTTTTATAAAGTTCAATATTCTCCAACAAACATTGTCACATGATCCTGACTTCAGAGAGTTTACCGAAGGGATGTCCATGCGTTCAAATCTGTTCTATTTTCTGAAAATCCCGGATTCGGGCCGGTTAATTGAAAAGTCTTTCTCCGAAACAGTAAAAAAAGCTTTTGATCATTATCATGAAAAAAATATTAAAATAAAATATCTGGGATATGAAGCGATCCGTCAGAATAACATGATATACAATAATATTTATATTCAGTATAAAGATAAAGTGGAAAAAAAGGCAGTGACAGTATGGGAAAGTTTACTGGATACAATCATAAATTACAAACCCCAGATCGTTATTAACCACAGGACACATCATAAAGAAATATTTGTACAGGATGCTGCCAACCGGATCTATCTGATTAATGCTTCCGGAAGGATCCTGTGGAAAGTACCGCTGCGTGAAAAAATTATGGGACAAGCCCGGCAAATAGATTTTTACAGAAATAACAAACTGCAGTATTTATTCAATACACATCATTATCTTTATCTGATTGACCGGAATGGTAATTTTGTAGAGCGTTTTCCGATAGCCTTGCGCAGCCCTGCCTCCAATGAAATGGTCTTGTTCGATTATAACAAAAACAAGAACTACAGGATTTTTATCGCCGGAGAGGATAAAAAGATTTATGTGTATAACAAACAGGGGAATCTTGTCCCGGGATGGAAAATCACGAAATGTGAAAGTCCCGTGACCGGACCGGTGCATCATTACACGTGGGCCGGAAAAGACTATATCGTCTTTACCGATACGTTGAACCTGTATATCCTCGACCGTCGAGGAAATGAACGGGTTCATGTCGGGGAGAATATACCAAAACCTGTTCACCAGAGTATTTTTTGGGGACATTACCCCGGAACAGGATATCCTGCTATCGTCATGAACAGTACGCAAGGAAAGGTCTGCTTTGTTAGTCTTACCGGGAAGATCAAACGTATTCAATTTCCTGATATTCCCGAAGATGCATGGTTTTATTATGAAGACCTGGACGGTGACGGTCGGAAAGAATATATCTTCCTCTACAACAATAGTTTACGCGTCATGAGATCCACCGAAAAAGAACTTTTTACTTTCCGGACAAAAGGAGCCATATCCTGTCCCCCTGTGGTCTATACCTTCTCGGCCAGCAATAAGAAAATCGGCTTGGTGGATACAAACGGTTGGATATATCTTGTTAACAACAACGGAAAGCTATACAATGGATTCCCGTTACAAGGCCAGACCCGGTTTACCATTGGACGATTGGGCCCGGCTGGCAATAACTTTAATCTGATTGTGGGAGGAAAAGATAACTTTTTGTATAACTATTCCGTAAAATGATATTAAAATATCAATTTGGAAATGAAAAAGATATCTTGGATGAAAGAAAAAATCCGGGTTTTTCTTTTCGGCATATTGCTTATAAGCCTTATGCTGCCGGGTTGTATCAAAGACAAGTATGATTTCAACAAGCTCTCTACGCAGGCGACACTTTCACAGCGATGGGTTTTGCCCGTAGTACACGGGGCCATGAAAATGCAGGATATGGTAAAACCCAATGACACCATTGTCTTTGAAGATGACGGAGCAGTAAAGTTGGTTTACCGGCAGGATTCAATTTTCTCACTCGAAACTTCTGATTATATGCATATCGATGATCAGGACCCTGACTCCAACAGTATTCCTCTGGGTCCTTTTCTTCTTTATGATTTTCAGGGAAGGAAAAGTATTCCCAACGCTACAGGCACCTCTCTTTTCCCTGCTTTTCAAAAATTTACACACGTAACTTTCGCCGGAGGGGTTGTCTCTGTTACGGTGATCAATAATCTTTCTTCTGAGATTTCCTCTTTGACATTGCGTTTACACAATACGGATGATAATTCCATAATAGGCTCGGCTTTGGTTTTTGCCGATATCCCGGCACACGATTCACTGACAGAAACTTTTGATCTGGCCGGTCTTACGCTGAGCAATCGCTGGACTGTAGAGATATCCTCTATCGTACCTGCCACAACGTCTATACCGGAAGGGCTTACCGTTTCCATCCAGTCATCTGATGTATCCGGATTATCCGGAAATGCTGTTCTGCCGGACCAGGTCTTTTATAGCGACACAGGCAATTATGACCTGAATCTGGACACCTTGCAACTGACTTTTCTCAATACCCGAAAAGGACATTTTGCCGTCACAACCGTTTCTCCCCTGACTGAACCGGTGGCATTTGACATAACTTTCCCTACCGGTAATAAGGATACGGACACCTTAAAGTATTCTTTTCTGACCAACGGCCAGGGAAGTTTTAATGACACTTTACAACTCAACGGCGTTTCATTCAACCTGGCATCCGTAGATATCCATCCCTACAATGTTTTACCATACCGGTATCTGGTATCGTTGAAATCCACCGGAAACCTCGTAAACTTCGATGCTACCCAGAGGATGAAATTCAGATATCAGCTTATCGGCCTGGAAGTTCAATATGTGCAAGGATATCTTGGACAAAAAGAATACATAGTTGATCAAGATACGGTTGAGGTGGGACTGGATGATCTTTTCAATAATATTCACGGCACCCTCTCCCTGACCAATCCGCAGGTTCGGGTTACATATTCTAATGGCTTTGGCATTCCGGTAGAAATCTCAATGGATGTAACGGGCAAAACAAACAACGGCGATGAGCAAGCCCTGAATGCTCCTCCCATGCGAGTTCCGTATCCCACTGCCCAAACAGATCCTCCTACAGAAGGAACATTAGCATTTACAAAGGATAATACGGATATTGTCCCATTGATCGATCTGCATCCTTCTTCTATTTTTTATGGTGGGAAGGCGGTTGTCAATCCGGATGGATTTCAGGGATGGTCCAATTTCTTTTCCTTTGATAGTCGGATCCTTTTGGGCCTGGAAGTGGAAATCCCTCTGGAATTCAGAATGCAGAATCTGCAATTGCAGGACACCCTTGAAAATCCTTTTTATAATAACCCGTCAGACTCCTCGGAGTTCTCACTGCAGGATTTTGAATATGTAAAAATTCATCTGCAGGCTGAGAACGGATTTCCTGTAGGAATGAATGTCAAACTCTATCTTTATGATAAAACCTCCGATTTCATCGCAGATTCCATTTTGTTTGATCAGATCATACAACCGGCACCGGTGGATGCAGAGGGCAGGGTTACAGACGTGATGACTTCCAACCAGACCGTAGAGATTACCAATATTCAACTCGGGGAACTGGAAAATATGCCGGATCTGATCGTTGCCGGAATATTTAGTTCCACCGACCATGGAACCAAAAACGTCAAGATCTATACGGATTATACACTTGAATTTAAATTGGGCGTCCAGACCAAAGTCAATCAAGAATTTGATCTTGGGGATGCTTCAGAAATGAATAATTTTTAACCTTTATTGATCATGACCCGACCTCATGTCTTATATGTATCTGTTTTGATGCTGGGACTGTCTTTGTCGTCACATGCTGTGCATGCACAGGAGATGCAATCTTTATATTTTATGCGCCTTCCTCAGGCAAATCTGATGAACCCGGCCCATCATCCCTATTGTAATTTTTACCTCGATTTGCCGGTCATCGGATCTGCTAATGTCTCTGCGCTTAATAGCAGTCTCACTTTTAGTGACATTATATTTCCGGGCACCGGGGAATATGCCGATTCCCTGATCACCATACTGCACCCAAGCTATAATATCGATAATTTTCTGGTAAAACTGAATAAGAAGAATTTTTTAGCCCCGTCACTGCATACCGATATATTGGCATTGGGCTTTAGATCTAAAAACTTGTATTTTCATATCAACTTTTCCGAGAACGTATCTGCTTTTCTGGGCTATCCAAAAGACCTGATCACCTTACTGCTAAAAGGGAACGAATCTTTTATGGGAGGAGAAGCTGATTTCTCCTCCCTGGAATTTAATGCATCTGCATATGGAAGTTATGCTTTCGGAGTTACCACTGAGATTTCCCCTTCCCTGACTATGGGTGTTCGGGGGAAATTTTTGTCCGGCATTGCCGATGTATCGCTTAAGAATGACGGAATGAGCCTCTCGGTACAGGAAGAGGACTACACGCATACCGTGAATGCAGACTTATCGGTAAATGTCTCCGGCCCATTGGTGATGGAAAAAGACTCGGCCGGGAATATTACGGATGTGAGCCTGCAGGAAGGCATGGACAAACCGGATAATCTGATTCATTATCTCCTGCACCCCGACAATCCCGGATTTGCTTTTGATCTGGGAGCCAGCTATCGGATCAATGACCGTTTTTCGCTTTCAGCCAGTGTACTGAACCTGGGGATGATCTGGTGGAAACGGGATGTGAATAACATCTCTTCAAAAGGGAATTTTGTATTCCGGGGACTGGATGTCAGTCCTGTACTTAATGTCAATGATAGCAGCTCGCTGGAAGATTTAGTTGATAATCTGCTGGATTCTGTTCAAACGATCTTCAAACCGACCTACACTACGAATCCTTATACAACCATCCTGAATCCAAAGGTATATGTCGGAGGAACATTGAATCTTACGGAAAATGTTTATTTCGGTTTATTATCCAAGACCGAGATACATAAAAAAAATATCCTACAATCTTTCACACTCTCTGCCAATGCTTCTCTGTCGCGGTTTCTGGATGCTACCGTTTCCTACTCCTATTCAAACCATTCCTTTAACAGTTTAGGTGCCGGACTAAGCCTTCGTGGTGGTCCTCTGCAGGTGTATGTGCTGACCGACTATGCCCTCGGGCTGATCCATCCGGATGAAACTGAAGCGCTGGGCGTGTGGTTTGGGATAAACCTGACTTTCGGATGCAAAGCCAGGAACTTTTCAGACCTGCCTCTGATCTTTTAATCAAGACCGTGTAACGCAAAATCTCCCGACTTTTTTCTGAATAGGCAAAAAATATCTATTTTAGCAAGGATATCCTGTGTCTTGATTTTAACTGTTAATATCCAATGAAACGATTTAATATAAAAAACATCTATCCTCATTTGCTCGCTATTTTATTGTTTCTAACCCTGACATTTGCCTATTTCAGTCCGATGTTGCAGGGGAAAGGACTGGAACAACATGATATAGCACAATACAAAGGGATGTCCAAAGAGATTGTGGATTTCCGTAAGGCCACCGGCCAGGAACCTTTGTGGACCAACAGTATGTTTGGCGGGATGCCTGCCTATTTGATCAGTATTGTATATAAAGGAAACCTTTTCCGCTATGTGGATAAAATTTTTACCCTGAGTATTCCCTCTCCCGCCAGGTATTTGTTTCTGTATATGCTCGGATTTTATCTTTTGCTGGTGAGTGCCTATAAAACCAAGCCCTGGCTGGGAATTGTGGGCGCTATTGCATATGGTTTCTCTACCTATTTTTTAATTATTCTGGCTGCTGGTCATAATTCAAAAGCACACACATTGGGATATGTTCCCCTTCTGATAGCCGGCATTCTTATCGCCTTCAAAAAAAGACCTTATTGGGGCGCCCTGCTTACCAGTGTCTTCCTGGCTTTACAGTTGAATGCCAATCATCCCCAGATCACTTATTATACATTATTGCTCATTCTTGTTTATGGTATCGTGATCCTGATTTTTTATTTCCGGGAACATCTGCTGACAAAGTTTATAAAGATATCTCTCGTTTTGCTGGTAGCTGTGGTCCTGGCGGTAGCAACCAATATTGCCAGCCTGTGGTTGATAAATGAGTATGGCAAAGTATCCATACGTGGGAAGTCAGAGCTTACGTTGGATAAGCAAAACCTGACCGGCGGTCTTGACAAAGACTATATTCTGAATGATTACTCTTACGGAATTGCCGAGACGATGAATTTGCTGATCCCGGATTTCGTCGGAGGAGCTTCCTCTGGTTTAGGGACAAAGTCAAAAACGTATGACCTGTTGCGAAAAAGCAATGTCCCTAATGCCCGCCAGATCGCCACCCAGTATCCTTTGGCCTATTGGGGCCCGCAGCGTTTTACTTCGGGTCCTATGTATTTCGGAGCAGTGGTGATTTTTCTCTTTGTACTGGGTCTTTTCCTGGTTAAAGGTCCTGAAAAATGGTGGCTGCTTTCCGCCACTATACTGGCAATCATGCTGGCATGGGGAAAACATCTGCAGTTTTTCTCTGATTTTTTCATCTACTATGTTCCGGGCTACAATAAATTCAGAGCGGTATCTATGACACTGGTCATTGCGGAATTTTCCGTACCATTGTTGGGAATCCTGGCGGTAAAAGAAGTCATGGATGGAAAAGTGTCTAAAGAAGACCTTCTTAAATCTGTAAAAAACACCTTTTTTATCCTGGGAGGAATCACTTTGTTTTTTGCCTTGTTCCCGGGATTATTTTTCAATTTCTCCGCCCCTGTTGACACACAGCTGCAAAGTGCCGGATGGCCGGCACAGTTTATTGATGCAATCCGGCAGGATCGAAAACACCTGATGCAGACAGATGCCTGGCGTTCATTCGCTTTTGTCACACTGACTGCCCTGGTATTGGGCGCACTGGCCTATAAAAAGATCAAACCCGGGCTGTTTTATTTCCTTCTGGGAGGAATGATTCTGGTGGATTTATGGGCCGTTGACAAACGTTATCTTAACAACGATGACTTTGTGCCAAAAAAAGAGGTGGAGGTCCCTTTCAGACCTACACAGGCAGACCTGGAAATACTGAAAGACAAATCCTTGGACTACAGAGTAATGAATCTTACCGTAAGCACCTTTAACGATGCCAGTACTTCTTACTTTCATAAGTCTGTCGGAGGATATCACGGAGCTAAGATGCGCCGGTATCAGGACCTGATCACCTACCAGATCAGCAAAAACAATATGCAGGTGCTGAATATGCTAAATACCAAATATTTTATTGTCAACCAGAAAGGACAACCTACCCCGCAGCTGAATCCGGGAGCTCTTGGCAATGCCTGGTTTGTTGAGACTTATCAGATCGTTCCCAATGCCGACAGCGAGATGATCTCCCTGAACAACTTTGATCCGCTAAAGAAAGCCATTGTTAACAAACAGTTCGAAACATTTGTAAAAGGATACAAGCCCGGGCCCGACTCAACAGCCCGGATACGAATGCTTTCCTACGCTCCCAATCATCTTATCTATGAATATCAGGCATCGCAACCGCGCCTTACATTATTTTCCGAAATTTATTACAATAAAGGCTGGCTGGCATATATTGACGGAAAACCGGCACCTCATTTTCGGGCTGATTATGTTTTACGTGCGATGGTATTGCCTCCCGGACAACATAAGGTTGAGTTTTATTTCAAACCCAAAGGATACTATGTGGGAAATAAAATAGATTTGGCCTCCTCCTCAATATTGATTCTGTTATTTATAGGAGGACTGGTTCTGGAAGTAACAAAGAAAAAGAATGAAAATATTTAAACCGGAATATAGATAGCAACAGACGTTCTGGATCATTTTTCATATTTTTTAAGGTCTTCGGGACTATTTATGTTGATAAAAAGGTCCTTGTGGTAGAAAGAAAGTTCTTTATGAAAAGGAAGAAAGAACGCCCCTGCATGTCTGAGATAATCTAACAGCTTGTATTCCCCTTTGTCCAGACATTCTTTCATAAGCGGGATGTTGTCTTTGGTATAATATCCACACAAAGGTTCTGCTGTGCCATCCGGATGTAACGGAATGACGGCAAGATGATCTTCCAGGACTGAAGCCAGCAGTAAACGGATAACTTCCGTATGGATGAAAGGAGTATCACAGGGTAAAACCAGGTTCCCGTGATGGGACGTGCGCCTGAGGGCAGAGTAAAGGCCCCCCAGTGGACCGGCTCCAGTGATCTCATCCTTTACAACAGGATAACCAAAGGAATTATACTCTCCGGAGTTGGCAGAAATGATCATCTCATCACAAAAAGGAGACAGCACCTCAAGTGAATATTGTATAAGGGGCTTCCCTTTTAACAATACATTCCCTTTTTCCCGGCCCATTCTCAAACTTCTCCCCCCGGCCAGCACGATACCTGATATTGCACTCATAATATACTTTTAATGACAAACCTATATAAATTTTCCGGGCAAAAATAGGCAAACCATAAGAAATAATTGTAGTCAGGTCCTTACAAGGGAATTCACGTACACCCGCCTGCAGGCTCTCCTACCGGCAAGCAGACAGGCATGTTTTCGGAACCCCAGGCTCCTGAAACCACTCCTTTTTCAGAGTGTACATAAAAAATCCTCCAGGGCAGAGGATCTTTTTGTCAGGTCGATAAGAATTCTCAGGTAAAAATGATCTGTGAACCTTCCCCACCGGCCAATGCATAAAAATCACCCACGGTAAGCACATCTTTCACCAGCTCTGAAAGATCCTCTTTGGTAAGTTTGAACATGTCCATCGCCAGTTTGCAGGCATAAATTTCTCCGCCCCCTGCCGTGATCATTTCCAGAAACTCGTCAACAGGAGGTATGTCCAGTTTTTCCATCTGGCTGCGCATCATAGCGGATACACCGGCTTCCACAAAAGGTAAAATCCCAAGCCAGGTAGGGAAAGGCAGTCCGCCAGGCATACGCATGGCCGGGTTCCCTACGGTGGCAGTGTGCATCTTTTTCATCCTTTTTTTGGTGATGGCATCCAATCCGAAAAAGGTAAAAAAAACCTTGGCTTCCATTCCTTCCATAACCGCACCATTGGCAAGGACCAGGGTGGCATAGACATCTTCTAATGCCCCTTTGGCGCAGATAATGGATATTTTCTTTAACCGATGGTCATCATTGTTGTTTTCCATGATTTACTATTTTTAAAGCGTTAAACGCAACTTGAGGGTTTGGATATCCCAGCAATCTTTGAAGCTTTTTTTAAAGGACCTCCGGGAAACAATTCATATAATCCTTTGATATCGACAATCCCTGATTTTCCGACTTTCCGGATTGTCAACTGATTCCCTTTTAAATATTCGTCACGGATAAAATTCAGTACTTCATAATGCTTATCCGTCAATTCAATCCCTTCTTCTTTGGCCAACTCACTGGCTACTTCAGGCGTCCACTGTGAGGCATCCATCATGTAACCTTCGTCATTCACCTGAATTTCAATTCCTGCTATTGTTTTTGTTCCCATAGTTTTGATTTTAATGATTATTAATAGAATTTATTATTGCGACACTTGCCCGGAAGACAAACCCTTAAGAAATGTAATGATAAAACCCAGTCCTTTCCTCATTTCAGGGGAATTCATAGTCCGAATGGCCTTCCATAACGAATATTCCGGAACGTTTACGGGATCGAGATCCTTATAAATATTTACCGCATTATTAATGGCACCAAGCATATCCGGTTGTGTCAGGCTCTTGACCGTATCCATGATGGTTACAACATTACTGGCCAGCAATTCAACATCCTCTTTGGTATAATGAGAAACAATATTATCCAGCACCCGGGTCAGAGAACCGAAAAATTCAAAATACCCTTTCCGGTCCAGTTCATGAAGTTTGTAAATAATGTCAATGGTAGCCTCTTTGGTCAGGGGAGCAAGATCTTTTGACAGATCCATCATGCTTTCGAACATATTCAGAATAACCGAAAAGTTATTCATGTTTTTCATCAACTTGATAAAAAAGAGTTTAACCTCATCCGGATCTATCTCAATGCTCTGCTTATCGAGTTCCGCCACAGTACTTTCATAGGCATCTTTCCCAATGATAGAAAAATCCTGGACAAGGTCCTGGACGACATCCCCTTTGAGCTTTTGATCATTGACATATTCCAGCACCAGATCAAGTTTCCGATTGATGTCATCAACCTGTTGTTGTATAGCTGTTTCGTTCATATTGTATGATTAAATTTTTTTCCCTGCCATGGACATTTCGTTTTCCACCGGCATTTCTTTTCCTTTCAGCAAGACATGCCAGTAAAGCCACCGGAAGATCACTTTCCCATAATGATTCAGCTTGGTGTTCTGCAGCAACCCGAACGGGCCTATCCCGGGCAGAGGATACGTGCCTGGCAGCGGTTCGGTGTCATAGTTAAAATCAATCAGGGAACCTTTCCCGAAACCTGTTTCTATGTAACAGTTGGCATGACCGTCAAACCGGGCCAGCATGGGCCGGCCCTCTATCAGGCTTATCAGATTTTCAAACAATACTTCAGAGGCAAAATGAACAACAGAGCCTGCTTTGGAAGTGGGCAGGTTGGCCGCATCTCCGAGTACAAAAACATTTTCAAATTTTTCGGATTGCAGGGTGTGCTTGTCTGTCGGCACAAAATTCAGATCATCCCCCATCCCACTACGTTCAATCACATCACTCCCCATATTCACCGGAACAATGGCCAGTACATCAAAAGGTATTTCTTGTCCGTCGTAGGACTTAATGGATTTCTTTTCATTATCCACCGATTCCAGATAGAATTCCGGAATCACTTCAATATTCTTTTCTTTTAACAAACCACTGAGCATTTGCGTAGCCCTGGGTTTGGTAAAAGCTCCCGGTAACGGAGTGACATAGGATATTTTCACCTTATCCCGGATACCCTGCTGATGGAAAAAAGCATCCGCCAGAAAAACAAACTCCAGCGGTGCCACCGGACATTTATAGGGTATCTCCGCAATATTCATAACCAAACGACCCCCTTCCCAGCGCTTGAAAAAATGACTGAGGGCCACAGCCCCTTCTATGGTATAAAAATCGAAAATCTCTTTGTACCAGAGGTCCTCCTTAAGGCCAGGGGTTTCTTCCGGATTGGTCTGGGTTCCCGTAGCTATGATCAGATAATCATAGCTCAACACTTTTCCCCCTTCCAGAACAACCCGGTTTTCTGAAGGCTTTATGATTTCAATTTTTGAGAACATCACATTCACTCCGGCAGGATAAAAATCCCCTTTGGACTTCATGACATCATGCTTCGTGTATATCCCGAAAGGGATAAATAAAAAACCGGGCTGGTAATAATGCGTTTTGCACCGGTCTATTACAGTAATTTCCCATTCTTCTTTTTCCAGAGCCTTACGCAGGCGGTTTGTCATTATGGTTCCTCCTGTTCCTCCCCCCAAGATGAGTATCTTTTTCATGTGCTGTTTATTTTAAAATTTAATTGTGATCAAAATAACATTTTATAAACCGGACATAACGAATTATGCAATATGATAAATATCAAAATTGATATATATCATAATATTTATACCTTTGTTGCATGAAATTGATACGTGACATAAATGACTGTAAGACATGTGCGTATAAGTCATATTTGTTCAGCAATCTGCAACCGGAAGATCTGAGCAGGATCAATATTTCAAGAAAAGAGAAAGAATATATGCCGGGAGAGTATATTGTTCGGCAGGGAGACATAGTAACTTCTTTTATGTACCTGAGAAAAGGTCTGTTGAAACTATCCCGCGAAATGAAAGATGGAAAAAATCAGATCATCAGCATTGCCCGTCCTTTTGATTTTATCGGATTGCTCAGCGTGTTTTCAGAAAGCGTTTATCAATTCAGTATCACTGCAATAGAAAATTCCACTCTCTGTTTTATTGATCTAAGCCTCATGAGGGAAATCGTCCGGAAAGACGGGAATTTCGCGTTAAAGTTGCTTGAAAACATGAGCAATGTGAATGAAATGATTATGAACAGTTGGTTATCTATCAACGAGAAAAATCTTCGTGGCAGGATTGCTTATATTCTCTTATTTTTTTGTGATGATATTTATCATACCAAAGAATACTCCCTGCCCGTTTCCAGAAAGGAAATTGCCGAATTGATCCATATGAGAACCGAAAATGTCATACGGATCCTTTCGGAATTCCGCAAAGACAGGATCATAGAAATTGAGGGAAAACTGATTCGGATTCTGGAAAAGGACAAA
>JAGGWN010000006.1 GCA_021157415.1 Bacteroidales bacterium
CATGAAACGCATTACCTCACATCGTAAATCATCCCCTTTCACTTATTGTCTGTTTTACACCCCCCTTTACTGAATTATTTTTAAACTTTTTTTCAACAATTCCCCAATTTATTTTCATTCCAAATATTATTCGTTGATTATCATTCCTTTACATAAACCACCATTTTACCGGAACACAGACATTTAGTTAATATAATATTTAGTTGTATAGATTCCGCCAGTCAAAGTGAGCAGTCCGAAAAGCCGGGGCATTTTACTGCGGGGATACAATGGTCATTGGCTTACGCCTCTGTTTTGCACTATGCTTTAAGAACCTTGTATTATCACATCTAAACTATTTTGACTAAATTTGTATGATGACAACACAAAGCGACATATTAAACAAATTAAAAGAACTGAAACCTATTCTCAAAAAGGAATATGGAGTTAAAGAACTTGGAATATTCGGATCCTTTTCAGATAACACTTTTTCCGAGGAAAGTGATATAGACATACTTG
This sequence comes from Bacteroidales bacterium, assembly GCA_021157415.1. Classification (GTDB taxonomy): domain Bacteria; phylum Bacteroidota; class Bacteroidia; order Bacteroidales; family VadinHA17; genus DRPN01. The sequence goes on from JAGGWN010000006.1 coordinate 499, forward strand.
TTGAACTTGAAAAACCAATCGGATGGAAATTTTTTTCGTTAGAATTATTTCTTGAAAACATCTTTGGAAGAAAAATTGACCTGGTAACAAAAAATGCCATTAAAGAACAGATCAAAGAAAATATTTTGAAACAAGTCAAATTTGTCTGAGTGAAAAAGAGAGAACGTTCATACCAAATGTATATTGAAGACATTCAATTAGCAATGACCCGTATTGCTGAATATATTAAAGGGTTAGATTTTAATAATTTTAAAAAAGATTATAAAACTGTTGACGCCGTAATAAGAAATTTTGAAGTTATCGGAGAAGCAGCAAAAAACATGCCCGTAGAAATCAAAGATAAGTATTCCGATATTCCCTGGCACGAAATGTATCTTTTGAGAAACAAAGTAACTCATGAATACTTTGGTGTAGATTATGAAATTATTTGGGATATCGCAACAAATTATCTTCCTGAGAACAAGAAACGAATAGACCAGATCCTCAAGAACAAAAAAGATTAATAAAATTAGCATGAGAGCCCAACATGAAGCTATATGCAATGGCGGAGAGCTTCTCAAAAAAAGATTTATTATTTTTTAGTGCATTTCGTTCCAGGCAGATGAAATTTACAGACTTTGTCTGATAAATCAGTGGGGTTCACCCACGAAATCAGGTAGAATTTAGCTCATTGTGCTCGCGAAATCAGGTGGAAACAGACACTGCGTGGCCGAAATTTATCCCTCACTAAGTTCGGGATAAAAGTAGGTGGAAATTGACAGGTTGATATGGAATGATAAAGCGATGATGATGAGATTAAGAAATTTCGTTTTTCTCTCCGTCCCGGCAGGGACTGAAAGAAATAAGGCAAGCAATTTGAATGATTTAATGAGTAACTTATAGAAACAATAACGCCGCATCAGCGGCAAATGACAGTCATGTAGTGGCTTAATGTCGCTTGCGCAACAAGCTAATTACACGGAGAAGCCGGTATCAAATGTCCTTCCCTGATATAGGTTAATCGAAAAAATGGTCAAGCATATTCAGGGAAGTTCAACCTTCCTTTCGGATCATAACAGGACACAAGAGAAAAAAAAAATAAAATCTGAACACCGGTATAAACTAATTATTAATTTTATACCGTTATTTTGGCACAATGTCGAGGGAAAAAGCATGAATGACTAAACTAATATTTAATTAAAATGGTACACAAAGAGTATGTTAACCGGATTGTGGATCTGACAGATCCCAGTAAGAATGTAATCTACAATATGAGCATTGAGGAAGCCCGGGAAGTGATAAAATCAGGAGACCCGGAAGCTGTCCGTAAAATTGACGGGCAGTTTGCCCTTTTTTCGGTGGAGGGGAAGACCATTCGTATGGCCCGGTCCATTGGTATGCCGTTACGATTTTTTATTGCCAAATTAAAGGACGGGCCCTGCCTGGTCCTGGCCGAACGCATTGACACCATTTATGAATACCTGAAAAAGGAAGGTATGGATGATCAGTTTCACCCTTCCTATACACGCATGGCTCCCGCACATTACATCACAACCATAGAATTACTGGGGTGTCCCGATCCCAGTCCCCAGTTTAAACGGTTTTTCACCCCCGAGCGCAACAAACTAAAGGACTATTCCATTGAGGAAATCGGAAAACTGTATATCGGAACGGTGTATGAAGAGATCAAAAAGTGGCTGAGAAACAAAGCCAAAGAAGGGCCTGTGGGGGTAACTTTCTCTGCCGGCGTTGACAGCGGATCCATTTTTCTGCTTACCTATCATGCCCTGCTTGAATTGGAAGAAAGTCCTTCCCGGCTGAAAGCGTTCACCCTTACAGTGGACGGTAAAGGTGAGGACCTGAAACAGGCACGGGAATTCCTCCGTGCAGTGAACCTGGAGTTATTCCTTGAACCCATTGAAGTCAGCTCGGCCGACCTGAGCTGGAAGAAAGCCATCAAAGTGGTGGAAGACTATAAACCCCTGGACATCCAGGATGCCACGGTAAACATTGCACTAATGGAAGGGATAAGGGAACGTTATCCTGACTGGAAGTATCTGCTTGACGGGGACGGAGGGGATGAGAATATGAAAGACTATCCCATCGAAGAGAATCCCGAATTAACCATACGCAGTGTCCTTAATAACCTCATGCTGTATCACGAAGGCTGGGGGGTAGGAAAATGGAAACATTCCCTTACCTATTCTGGAGGTCTCAGCAGAGGATATATGCGTTGCTTTGCACCTGCCGACACCTTGGGTTTTGAGGCTTTCAGCCCGTACACCTTAGAAAATGTGATTGAGATCTCCGAAGGAATACCCTTTATTGACCTGACAGAATGGGATCATAAAAAGCTTTATCAGCTGAAAGGGGAAGTGGTGGCCAGCGGCGTAAAAGCCATTACCGGTATGGACATGCCCGTATTTGAGAAAAGACGGTTTCAGCATGGTGCCGTACATAAAAACACCTTTGAAAAACTATTCCCCGAAAAGGAAACGGATTACCGACAGGAATTCCTGGCTATGTATGAATAAATGACCGGCCTGGCGGGTCGGTATCCGGATGGAAGATAAGATTCGATTCTATTTTATCATAAAGGGTGACGGGATCCAGACCTTACTTTAATTCGTGATATGGCATACAGAATTCAAACATCACTCAGTATTCAGATTGATCTTGGTCCGGTGTATGAGCAGCTTCCCTGATTTTAATATAGATACCCACTGGATTGTCTCCCTTCGCGGAATAAAAAATCAAGTGGATCCATTCAGGCCATATGCTTTTTTTGTGGAAAAAGAGCATACATCCGGAGGATACATTGAGGAGGTTACTACTGTTTTTCTTACCAACAGAGAATGTCCTTTCAAGTGTCTGATGTGCGATCTGTGGAAAAATACCACGGACGAGTCCGTCCCGCCGGGTGCCATTCCCACTCAAATTGAATATGCCCTGAACCACTTGCCTCCTGCCCGGCACATCAAATTATACAACAGCGGAAGTTTTTTTGATCCCCAGGCCATCCCTCCCGAGGACTATGAAAAGATAGCCCCTCTTTTAGAACCGTTTGAAACCGTGATCGTTGAGAGTCATCCTACTTTTATCAACCACAACACCTTGTCTTTCAGCAAGCTGATAAAAGGTGATTTACAGGTTGCCCTCGGTCTGGAAACCGTTCATCCTGAAGTTTTGTCCCGCCTGAACAAAAAAATGACACTGTCCGATTTTGAACAATCGGTTAATTTTCTAAGCTCCCACGGAATAGGAGCCCGCGCTTTTATTCTGCTCCGCCCCCCGTTTATGACAACAGAAGAAGAAGGTATTTACTGGGCAAAGAAATCCATAGATTTTGCTTTCCGGACCGGAATTGAAACCTGTATCGTTATTCCGGTCCGGTCCGGTAACGGAGCCATGGAGTACCTGGAAAAACAAAACTATTGCAAGCCTCCGGATATCCAATCCCTGGAAAAAGTTCTGGAATATGGCATCCGCTTAAAAAAAGGAATCGTCCTGGCGGATCTGTGGGATATTGATAACTTTTCTTCCTGTGAGAAGTGCCTGCAACCCCGAAAAGAACGATTAAACCGGATGAATTTGCTTCAGAAAGTAGTGCCCCCGGTCCTTTGTTCCTGTCCGACTTGAAAAGAAATAAGGAATCGGTATATAAATCATCATCATGGAGTTGTTAATACGCTTTCGCGTTCTGCCGGGGTCAGAGCTCCACTCCCCCTCCCTGTCCACCAACTGACGGAATAAATGATATAAATGATTTATTTTTTATTTGTATAAAATAATTATAAGCATATGTTCATAAATATCATAATATGATATTATATATTGGTAATATTTTTTATTTTTGTAATCTAAAAATGTCACATTGCAGATCTTTAATATAATAGTAATAGGTATGAGAAAGAATACCAATCGTAAATATCTGACCATTATCACAGAACTGATTCTGACACTGTCCGTTTTTTCTTTGCTTCTGGATTCCTGTCATTCCGGCAACAAACCTTCCGCATCCTCAGAAAAAGAGTCGAAAGGGGTTCTACCTCCTTCCAACGGCGATTATTTTCAGAATATAACCAAATATTCGGGAATAAATTTTGTTCGTACTATCGGAGATGAACATTTAAGCAATCTTGTTGAATCGGACGGAGGTGGCGCTGCATTTCTGGATTATGACCAGGACGGGTTTCTGGACTTATATGTAACCAATGGCAATTATAATAAGATCCTGAGTCGCAATCGGGAACATCCGGATGTTAAGAATACGGAAAATAAACTTTTTCGTAATCTCCACAACGGGACCTACCAGGATGTTACAAAAAAAACAAGGACCGGTGACCGGGGATATGGCATGGGGGTCACGGTAGGGGATTTTGACAACAACGGATACCCTGACATATATATCAGCAATTTCGGACCCAACGTTCTTTTAAAAAATAACGGAAACGGAACGTATTCGGACGTTTCAAAACGTGCCGGCATTCAGGGAGATGCGTGCAGTGTGGGAGCGGTGTGGCTGGATTACGACAAAGACGGATACCTGGACCTGTATGTAGGAAACTATATCACCTTTGATCCGAAGTATAACTATTATTATGCCCCCGATGGTTTTCCGGGGCCTATGGCTTACGACGGCACTCCCGATGTCCTGTACCACAACAACGGGGACGGGACTTTTACAGATGTGACCAAAGAAATGAATGTTTACAGTAAGGATGGCCGGGCCATGGGTGTGGGAGCAGCGGATTATGACAACGACGGATGGGTGGATATTTATGTTTCCAACGATCATATGGTAAATTATCTCTTCCACAATAACCAGGGAAAAGGATTTGACGACAGAGGCACCTCATCCGGCACTGCCTTTAACCAGGTGGGCGAAGCAACCATCAGCATGTCCGTAGCCTTTGGAGATTATAACAATGACGGGCTTATGGACTTATTTGTTTCGGATAATGTATATTGTTCCTTACACAAGAACGAAGGGAACGGTGTTTTTTCCGAAATGTCGTATAAAGCCGGGATTGCCGCTGCCTGCGGACAGTTTGTGGGATGGGCTTCCTCGTTTATTGACTATGATAATGACGGGGATCTGGATCTATTCAAAGTGAACGGGGAGTTAAAACATCTATACGGTCAGGAAGATCAGCTCTTTGAAAATGAAGGGGATGCAAAATTTGTTGACGTGTCAACAGACAGAGGTGCTTATTTCCAGGAAGAACATGTGGGCCGCGGAGCCTGTTTCGGAGATTACGATAATGACGGCGACATTGACGCCTATATCGTAAATCTTGAAGAACCCGGGGTTTTGCTTCGCAACAATAAAGGCAATGAAAACCATTGGATCTCCTTGCTGCTCATCGGGGATACCAGCAACAGGGACGGCATAGGCACCCGGATAACCATCAGCGCAGGCGGTAAAAAACAATATGCGCAGAAAGTCAGTTCCTGCGGCTATCTTTCCACCAACGATCCGCGGGTACATTTCGGGCTGGGACAAAATAAGACGATCGATACCATAGATATAATCTGGCCTTCCGGGAAAACCCAGAAACTGGAAAACGTAAAAGCAGGACAAGTACTCACTATTAAGGAATCTGAAGCAAAAACTCCATGAATCTCAGAAAGATATTTCTCATTGCCGGCTACGTTATATTGGCCGGGTTTGCAGGGGTCTGGATGATATCTTGCAGCAAAGGCCCTGGTCAGAAAATGATCATTGTCACCCGTGTGCCGGTAGATATTTTTCATCCCGGGGATACCGAAACGGTCTCTGCATGGCAGGGTTCCACCCTGGTAATGGTTCGTCCCACAGATAACAACAGCAAGCCCGAGGTGCTTACTTCCGGCTTTTACTCCGCATGTTCTCCCCATGTCTCTTACGACGGTACCCATATTCTTTTTTCCGGTCAGAAAGAAAAAAACGATCCCTGGCATGTGTGGGAAATGAATCTGAAAAAGAAAACCGTAAGACAGGTAACCCACTGCAAAGAATCTTGTTATACACCTTACTACCTACCCGGCAACCGCCTGGTCTTCACCCGGGAAATGCCGGATACCGGTACAGGAAAATTCCTGACCTTATTCACCATGAATCTTGACGGCACGGGCCTTCAGCAAATCACTTTTCATCCCAACAATGATTTCATCACAACCATTCTTAAAGATGGCCGGATACTGATGCGGAGCGAACAGATCTATCCGGAAAAAAGACCCGCCAAATATCTTGCGATGCGGCCGAACGGTACAAAAATCGAATTGTTCTACAAGGGAGCTCCCGGTACGAGACCCGGTATCCGTGTTCATGAAATGAATGATGGCATGATCTGGTTCACTGAACAGAATGCTGGAAATCCAAAGAAAGAGGATATTGTCAAAATACGTTATAACCGTTCTCTGCATTCAGAGGTCCATTGCACTGCAAATATCCCGGGAGATTTTTATTCCGTACTGCCTGCTGACTCAGGCGATCTGTTCGTGTCGTTCCGGAAACCCGGAGACCCGTCTTTCGGTTTGTTTACATTTTCAACGGCCCGTAGAAAAATTGAAAAGACTCTTCTTGCCGATCATCAATATCATTATCTGGATCCGGTCTGTGTGCAACCTTATAAAAAGCCCAGGAATTTGCCGAACGAGCTGATGCTTTCCTATCCCACCGGGTTGCTCATGTCCCAGAACATCAACCTGACAGAAGATTCAATACCGGGCTCCAAAGCAACCCGGATTGAAGTATTGGGAATGGATCATAGTCTGGGAATCATCCGGGTTAGTCAGGATGGGTCCTTTTTCCTGAAGATTCCTGCAGACATGCCGTTTCGTATTCAGACGCTGGACGAAAAGAAAAACGTAGTGCTGGGACCTTCCGACTGGTTATGGCTGCGTCCGTTTGAAAGACGCGGATGCATAGGGTGCCATGAAGATCCCGAACTGGCTCCGGAAAATGTTGTTCCTATGGCGGTAAATCATTTCCCGGTAATACTGCCGCTCGATTCAACACAAATGCTGAAAAGGTCTGAAACCTTTAAATTAGGAGATTTTCACAGATGAACCCCTCATCCTTAAGTTGGTTTAATTTAGAAGTACCTGCCTACCCTGTCTACCGACAGGCAGGCGGCAGACAGGCAAAAAACAAAAGGACATGTATAAAGGTGCCATGCTTCTAAGGGTGTGGGCTCACCGAACACCATTAAAAACAGTAAACTTTGTGAGATAACAGGCGCCAGAGACTTTAGCTACTAGCAACTAACGATTAATTAAATTTCAGAACTTTACATAAACCTTACTACATATGAAAAAGAAAAAGTTGTTTAGACTATTGATAATTGTAGTAGTATTAGGGTTGCTATTCATACCTTTACATAAACTGGCAGCATCACACGTTAATGACCATTCGGATGTTGAAGGTCATTCATTGAATTGTATCTCATGTCATTTTCAAACTGAATAAAATTACTGTTAAAAGATGAGAAGTAAAAGGTTGATTTATTTAGGTGTAGTGATCGTAGTAATCGGATTACTTGGTATTCCGGCACATAAACTGGCCAGGAAACATGTCAACTATATGACTGCGGTTGAGGATCATCCGTTAATGTGCACATCGTGCCATTTGCATATGCCAAATAGTGGTCTTATCTATAAAGCCGTAAACAAGACTTATTTGTCTCCTTTTAACCTTGCCATTTCACCTGACGGTAACAAATTGTATGTTGTTGCGCAGGAAAGCAGTGCCTTACTGGTTGTAGATAATCAAACCGGTGAGGTAACAGATAGAATTGCTGTGGGTAAGCAACCCCATACTGTGATTGTAAGCCGGGACGGGAAGGTAGCATTTGTCAGCAATCAGTGGGCGGACAACGTATATAAAATAGATCTTACCTCAGCAAAGGTTATTGACACACTGAAAACAGGTAATGGCCCGGCAGGATTGGTGTTGAGTAAAGATGAGAAATTTCTTTACGTGGTAGATTCATATTCGAACCAGGTATCTGTCATTGACGTGAAGAGGAAAACAGAAAAAAAGCGTTTGGTTGCAGGCAATAATCCCACCGGTGTTGCCTTATCCCCTTCTGGCGATCTGGTTTATGTTACCAGCCGGAGAGTTCTTCCCCGACCATACCGTACCCCGATTACTACTGAAATGACCGTTATTGATGCGGTCAAACAAAGGGTTAAAGAACGGAAAATGTTTAGGGATGCTTATGTAATGGAGAACGTAGCTTTTACACCAACCGGGGATATGGCTGTGGCTACCCTCATCCGTCCTAAAAATCTCATTCCTTCTATACAGGTAGAAGAAGGATTTATGATGACCCATGGCTTTGGCATTATTGAGCCCGGGGAGAATGGAAAAATCATTCAATTGTTAACAGATGAACCTAATGCTTACTATTCTGATCCTTTCGACGTGGTTATTTCTCCCAATGGTAAAAGGGCATACATCTCCAGTTCAGGTGTGGATATGATACAGGTACTTGATCTGGACAGGGTACGTAAACTTATCGCCGAATCCACACCAGAAGAGTTACATAATTACTCCAACAACCGGGGTATAAGCAGCAGATATGTTCTGAAACGAATTTCTACGGGCGCAAATCCTAAAGGTCTTGTTCTTTCTCCTGACGGGAAGTACCTCTATGTGGCAGAAAGATTAGATGATAAGATTGCAGTGATCAACACAGCCACGCTGGAAACTGAGAAACAAATTGATCTGGGAGGTCCCAGGAAGATTACCGTCGCCCGTAAAGGCAGACGATTATTCAATAATTCAGGCCGTACATTCCAGAACCAGTACGGATGTTATACCTGTCATCCCGATGCAGGTGAAGACGGATTGGTTTATAATATGGCCGGTGTGGGGATGGGAAGAAATGTAACGAACACTCAGACATTACGCGATATCGGGGATATTCCTCCCTATAAATGGAACGGTCATAATCAAAGTGTTTACAAGCAGGATGGAATGCGTTTCTCCACCTTCCTGACACGTACCGAGCCGTTTAACTATGATGATCTGGATGCTTTGGCGTCATATATTATGACGAGGATCAAGAATCCTCCGAACTTAATGTACAATCCAACAGGGGAACTAACCGCAACACAAAAAAGAGGAGAAAAGATTTTTTTCCGTACACACACCAATTGCGGAAAAGAAATACCTTACAAAAGCCGGTGTTATGTTTGTCATCCACCGCCGGATTTTACCGATAAGTTACCGGAGAATGTAGGATCATTGTCCGAAACAGACGACTCCATCCCATTCGATACTCCCCAGTTAAATAATCTTTACAATGCGTCTCCCTATTTGCATGACGGACGTGCACTTTCTCTGGAGGAAATCTGGACAAAGTATGATCCGGGCGACCGGCATGGGATTACCAGCGACATGACTAAAGATCAGTTGAACGATTTGGTACAATTTCTGAAATCGTTAAGAGATGCACAATATTATTCAAAGTATTATTCGGATGAATACAAACCTCTATTGAAAGAATTGTATAAGAATCATTATTTTCAGGATAAAAATCAACATAACCATAAATAAATAGAACCATGTTTCAAAAAAAGCTGATTTACCCAAATGGGATCAAAGTATTGTTGGTAACAATACTAATCCTGACCGTTTCAGGTTTCTCGCTGAAGATAAAAGATGCATATCTTCAGGGAGATAATAGTGTTCCTAATAAAACAACACCCGGGAGAAATTACCGGATTCTGTCTCCGGGCAACTATTCGGAGATTGTAAAAGCAGCCGGTGAGATGCCTGTGTATGGTCACTGGAAATCCTTCACAGAAAAAGACGGGTTACCGGCACACAAAGCCTACTGTGTGCGTATTGACGGTGACCGGGTACTGGTAGGCACCAGTGGCGGGCTTGGCGTTTATGAAAACGGCAAATGGCGCACTTATACCGTAAAAGATGGTATTGCGCATAATGGTATCCTTGCCATTGATGTCAGTAAACTTACCGGAGATGTATGGTTAGGCACCCTGGGAGGATTAACCCGCTGGTCGGCCGGAAAGTTCGATACATTTACACAATTAAACAGTGGCCTGGCCAATAATGTGATCTATTCGGTGATCTGTGACGGGAAAGATGTATGGGCCGCCACCGGTGGCGGGGCAGGACATTACGATACTTTTACCGATCAATGGGAAATTTATATGGAACGAAATGCCCCGATGCATGAACCCTGGACTTACGGCGTGTGCGCCGGTGACGGGAAGATATGGATCGCTGCCTGGGGAGGCGGAGTCATCGAATATAACACAAAGACAAAAAAGTTCAGAGACTATGTGGATCCCGATGAACAAATGGAACTGGACGTTTTTCCCGATGACGGCGTCGTTCATGATATTACTACCGGAGTCTCTTATGATGATGGAATACTGTGGGTAGCTACCTACTTTGGCGTGAACCGTTATGACGGAGCACATTGGAATACCTATTTTGACCATGACTCAGGACTGCTCAGTAATTTCAATAATTTTAACAGGGCTGTAGGATCGGTTGTTTATTTTTGTACCGATAAAGGCCTCAGCACATTTAATGGTAAAACATGGGTCTCGTACCAGAGAAGTGAAAACAATACAGGTGGGAAAGTTTTGATTACCAACGGGCCAAAACTAAAAAACGACGTAAAAACGAAAACGTTCTCTGTACCTACATCCATCTCTCATAATTTTGTTATCGGCGTGGATGCAAATGAAGATGAAATCTGGGTAGCTACTTCATATGGCGTGAGTCATGGCGAAAGAATAAAATAATCTTTCATAGGGAACTTGCTTATTTTTTTTATAATTTTACAATAACCTAAAACGAATACAAAGATGATTGACACAAAAAGAATCTTGATCGATCTGGGAAAGCTGACAGACGGGGAAAAAGAAGAAATGACCAAACTGGGGATACTGGATGAGATGAATCGTATTACGGAGAATCATCGGGATACCGTCAAAACAGATACAAAACCCATTGAAAAATTTGCCGTTCATGCACCCAATGTAATCAATGAGGCATATAATTACCAGAAACCCTCGTCATTTTCGCGGGCTTTGCGGTTTGATTTCGGAGGGTACAAAGTTGTATTGATTTCCGGTACAGCCAGCGTCAACGACGATGGGAAAGCCGAGCATATTGGGGATTTCAAAGCCCAGTTGTGGCGCACGTATGTGAATATCACTAATCTACTGAAAGCAGAAGGGATGAGCTGGCATGATGTGGTCAGGACCACCAATTATCTGCGTGATATCGAAAGAGACTATGAAGCATTCAATAAGATTCGAACCACCTTCTATAACTGGCTGGGGTTGAATCCTCTTCCGGCCAGCACAGGCATACAGGCACGACTTTGCTGGGAAACCCTGCTTGTAGAAATTGAAGCCATTGCAATACGGAAATATTAATTAATAGTTACCACCATGAAAAGGTTTCTTACATTTTTGATTTTTTCTTTTTTTCTCGGCCTGATGATATTTCCATTATCCGGCCAGGAAAAAAAGAAGTTAAACTACGGGAAAACGCCTGATGATATCGTCCCCTACGGTAGATTTCATAAGGCGTATATTAATTTCTTTGATACTCCGCAACTTTTTACCGGCGCAGGTCGTGAAAAGCCCGAGCCTACAGGCCTGAAAGAAGTACGGATTGGTTTTTTAGGACCTTTGGATAGTACTGCTCTTGTGCCCCAGGGAAAGCAAATGCTTAACGGATGTATCCTGGCCATTGAAGAAGCCAATAAAGAGGGCGGGTATAAAGGCATCCCTTTCAAATTAATGGTACACAACGACTTTGGGTTATGGGGTGCTGCCGCCAATAAGGTAGTACAAATGTACGACGAGCATGTTTGGGCTTTCCTGGGTTCCATTGATGACATCAACACCCATGTGGCGTTGCGTGCAACTTTAAAGCTGGAAATCCCTATGGTTAACTCCGGGGACCCTGACCCCACACTCTGCGAAACACGTATTCCCTGGATGATTCATATCATTTCCGACGACCGGCAAAGTTGCTATGCGTTGGCTGAATATATCTATAAGATCAAAAAGTTAAAACGCGTAGCGGTAATACGTGTGGATAACCGGTATGGCCGGGTAGGCATAAAAGAATTCAGAGAAGCAGCCCGCCGCCTGGACCATCCTCTCGTTCTGGAAATACGTTACCGGGAGGGGGATACCGATTTCTCCGAACAGATACAGCGGGTGCAAAATGTCTCTGCCGATGCGGTTCTTTTGTGGGGCAATGCCGAAGAAACAGCCATGATTATTAACCAGATCCGTGCAAAAGGGATGACTCTTCCTATTTTTGCTTCTGACCGGGCCATGTCTCCTGTTCTTCTGAAAATGGCCGGAAAAAATGCCGAAGGGTTGGTAACTACCTGCCAGTACAACCCTATTGCGGATAATCCCAAGCTGAAAGCTTTCCAGAAAAATTACAAGGAAAGATTCGGTATCGAACCGGATGTCTTTGCCGCCCATGCTTACGATGGCATGAATATCATTATTGCAGCTATAAGGAAAGCCGGCCTGAACCGTTATAAGATACGTGATGTATTAACCGATCTTAAAACATTTCAGGGTTATGAGGGCGTTACCGGTAAAATCATTTTTGATGACGCCTGGAATGATATCGGATCTATCTGGATGACTAAAGTACAGAACGGAAAGTATGTTTTTTCCCCCTCCCCGCTTGATACTTTGGTGTCAAATAAGTAAATTTGTTTTTTATAATCATTCATTCATAGGACAATGAAATCACAAAAAAGCGATAGAGAGAGGATTCCGAATGATCTTCCTTCTAATCTTGTTGACCGGGATAATACAAAAGTCGATACTGTCATTAACGTAAACGGAATAAATATAGGCGGGGGCGACATTGTTGTTATTGCCGGACCATGTGCCGTAGAGAGCAGAGAGCAGCTTTTGGATACAGCCAGACAGGTTTCCGGATACGGGGCAAGCTTTCTGCGGGGCGGCGCTTTCAAGCCGAGAACATCTCCTTACAGTTTTCAGGGCCTTGGGGAAGAAGGCCTTCAATACCTCAGCGAAGCCAGAGAACTTACCGGACTGCCTGTAGTTACCGAGGTAATGGATACGCGTGAAATGGAAATGGTCTGTGACTATACGGATATTATTCAGATCGGCTCCAGGAATATGCATAATTTCCCACTGCTGAAAGAAGCCGGAAAATGTCAAAAACCGGTATTATTTAAACGGGGTTTGATGGCTACCATTGATGAATATCTCATGGCTGCCGAATATATTTTAAAAGAAGGGAACAACCAGGTCATACTCTGTGAAAGGGGTATTCGTACCTTTGAGACATCCACAAGGAATACCCTTGACCTGAGCGCTGTGCCTGTGCTGAAACAAAAAACGCATCTGCCGGTCATCGTGGATCCCAGTCACGGAACGGGTCATCGCTGGCTTGTTCCTGTCATGTCAAAAGCCGCCATAGTGGTCGGGGCCGACGGAGTTATGGTTGAAGTACACAATCACCCGGATGAAGCGTTGAGCGACGGAATGCAATCGCTTTATCCGGAAGATTTTGCAGTGATGATGAAGGAAATGGAGACCATTGCCCATGCTGTCGGCAAGGAAATCTTTCACCTGAAACACCAGCCTGCCTGAACCTTTTTTTACTATTAACTTTCTGTTATAACTGGTGAAAAGATGATCGTTACCCGGTTGTTTATCTTTTTATTCTTTTTTTCCGGCGTTGCGGGTAATGCTTTTATTGCCCGTTCGCAAACCCTGAATATAGGTCTTTTGATTCCGGACCGGCATTCAACGGCTGCCCGCCACGGAGCAGCACTGGCTATCCGTGAAGCCAATGAAAGAGGTGGATATCATGGAAAGACGTTTCATCTCGTTGTCAAATCGGTTGAAGGGATGTGGGGCGTGGGCTCCAAACAGTCAGTAAGTCTTATTTTCGATGATAAGGTACTGGCCATAACCGGTTCACTGGATGGCCGTAACGCACACCTGGCCGAACAGGTAACCACTAAAACAAAAGTCGCTTTTGTCTCTGCCTGGGCCACTGATATGACCTTGTCCTATGCTTTCGTCCCCTGGTATTTTCGATGTATTCCCGATGATAAGCACCAAGCATTGGCACTCATGCGGGAACTTTATAAAAATCGCAGATTCAGCAATGTGGCCCTCATTGGCACAGACGCTTACGATTCCGGAGAAGCGATAAACACTTTTATTAAACTCGCAGAATCCAGGGGGGTTGGCAAACCTCGGAAGTTTATTTATAAACCCTCTGATAATAATCTGAAAAAGATAATCCAAAGTATTAAAAACGCGGATATAGAAGCCGTGGTTTTATTTACAGAACCTGCTTTCGCAGCAGCTTTCACATCATTGTACCGGCAAAACAATATGAGTCTGCCTCTCTATGGAACCCTTGCACTGCTGGATGATCCAAAAGCACATCGTCTCGAATGGAAGTATCCTGAACCTGTCGTAACCGTATCTTCCAACCAGTGGTTTACAAAAAAAGGCATCGGTTTTCAGGAAAAATTTCTCAAGGTGTACGGGTATCAACCCGGCCCCGTAGCTGCCTACGCTTATGATGCTGCAAATACGATCATCGAAGCAGTAAAAAAAGCCGGAACTGACCGTGATAAGATCATTGAAGCTTTATCAGCCATTCATCATCAGGGAGTCACGGGAGAGATTTACTTTGATGAGAAGGGAAACAGGGCAGAAATGCCTGATCTGATGATTCTGAAAGATGGCGTTCCTTGCCCCATGAAGGTGTCTCAATAGGTTTATTTTTTGTATCTTGGGGTTATTGCTTTTTCATACCTTCGGAAAGTTTTATAAAGTTTTATAAAACGTGAATATTAATTTTTTAAAAGAAGTTCAGATGAAACATAAAAGCCTCTTTGTCAAGATCACATTTATTTTCCTGCTTATTGTTTTCGGCTGTCATCAGCAAAATAAACAAAAAAAGGCAACCCCTGATGAAATCATTTCCACCAAGACGCTCGGTCTGGCTTATCTGGAGGAAAATAAGCTGGATAAAGCAGAAGCCGAATTTTTAAAACTCGTTAAGCTTAGTCCCAAAGAAGTGGCAGGATATGCAAACCTGGGGCTTGTATATTTAAGGATGGGAAAATATCCGGAGGCTGAGAAATGGTTGAAAAAAGCAGTTGAATTGGATCCGAAAAATCCGGACGTGCTACTGATCCTGTCCAAGGTATATGAGTTGAGCAATCAACGGGACAAAGCCATTGCCACCCTGGAAGAGTCCCTTAAATACACGCCTGACCATGTTAAGTCGATCTATACACTTGCTGAATTATATTCCTCATTGACAGACAAAAATTCGTTACAGAAACGGTATCAATATACCAGAAAACTGGTTGATATAGCCCCTGCAAATATTGTCCCGCGGTTAAGCCTTATAGATATTCTGATCCATAACAATCAGGCCGATCAGGCACTGGCCCAACTGGAAGATTTGCGGAAAGTGTTTCCCGATTTTCCAAAGGAAGCCATGACATATTATCAGAAAACCATCACCGCTTTGCGCAAGAAGAATATCCAAGAAGCCGGTACATCCTTTATGATTTTTCACAATTACCTGAAGGTTACTCCGATGTATCAGGCAGGTATATTAAAACTAAAAGGGCCCCAGGGATTCATCGGGTCGCCGGTCATCACGTTTGACCAGAACAAAACTGTCGCTCAGGCTATGGATTGGGAAAGTGTACTTGCCGCCATTCATTTTACGGATATCACTTCCTCGGCCTGGGCTGATGTCCCAAAGGCCCCACCGGAGAGCCAGGGCAATGAAGGAAGCATGCAAAATATAGCCACGCTTGCTGCCGGTGATTATGACGGGGATGGCGATATAGACCTCTACACAAGCATTTATAATCCCGAATCACATTCTTTTAAACATTATCTGCTTAATAATGAATGGGGGAAATTTCATAATGTTGCCGCAGCAGCAGGTATCACTCACGAAGGGAAAGAATATGCTGCCAAATTTGATGATTACAATAATGACGGTTATCTCGATCTGTATATTGTAAAAGATGGGGCAAGCATCCTGTACAAAAACACAGGCACAGGATCCTTCATAAATGTCACTGACGAAGCCGGCGTAGGGGATAAAGAAACCGGGTATAAATCTTTGTTCTTTGATTATGATCATGATGGGGATCTCGATCTGTATATTGTAAGACCACACACCAACCTGCTTTACCGTAATAATGCCGACGGTTCTTTTACAGATCGCACAACGGAAGCCAATCTTGGCGGAGGAGATGTGTGCAGTAGGGATGCTGCTTTCGGGGATTTTGACGATGATGGAGATATAGATCTGTTTGTAGTAAATGAGAACGCTTCCAATATTCTTTTCTCCAATCAACGACAAGGAAAATATAAAGATGTTACAGAAAAAAGCAGACTGAAAAGCGCAGGGGGCTCTAATGCTGTTACCGTTGGTGATTATAACAACGACGGATTTTTAGATTTATTTGTCGCCTCTTCCAAAGCAGAACAATGCAGGCTGTACCGGAATCAAGGAGACGGTAGCTTTGTCGCAGATAAGAAATCCAGGGATCTGGAGAAATTTCTTCAAAACGTACAGGCTTATGATGCTTTGTTTCTGGACATAGATAACGATGGCTTCCTAGACCTGCTGGTTGTCGGCAAATCCTTAACAGCCAAGGGGAAAGGAGTTTTTCTCTTTCATAATGATGCTTCAGGAAAATTTTTTATAACGCAAAACATTCTGCCTGAAGATCTTACTTCCGGACGGAAGATCATCCCTTTCGATTACAACGAAGACGGAGATATGGATGTTGCCATTGCGGGCACCCACGGAGGTATCCGACTCTTACGGAATGACGGAGGCAATAACCTGCATTATTTGAAGATGAAACTTGTCGGCCTGCGTACCGGCAGTGGCAAAAACAACTATTACGGCATCGGCGCAAAGATTGAAGTCCGGGCCGGCAACCTGTATCAGTCGGCGGTAGTAACCTCTCCCGAGGTTCTTTTCGGTCTGGGGACCCGTACCAAAGCGGATGTCATACGCATCCTGTGGACCAATGGGGTACCCCAGAATATCTTCTTCCCCCACACCGATCAGGACCTGGTGGAGCAACAGCAGTTGAAAGGATCCTGTCCGTTTCTCTATACCTGGGATGGCAAGCAATATGTTTTTGTCAAAGATATTATGTGGAGAAGTGCTTTGGGCATGCCTCTGGGGATTATGGGAGAAGATAAAGCCACAAAATATGCCAGTTCAGCACCTTCCGTTGATTATATTAAAATACCCGGAGAGTTGTTAAAACCACAAAACCATACCTACAACATCCAGGTCACGGACGAGCTCTGGGAAGCCATTTATTTTGATCAAGTGCAGCTCATTGCCGTGGATCATCCCGATTCTGTAGATGTGTATGTGGACGAACGTTTCATGCCCTCGCCGGTTCCGGGATACAAACTTTACCAGGCAGGCAGGAAACATCTGCCTGTTGCGGCCACCGACAAGGCTGGAGACAATCTTCTCCCCCTGATTTTGAAGAAAGATGATCAATATATTTCCACGATGAACCCCACACAATACCAGGGTATCACAGAGATGTCCGACCTATACCTGCAACTTGGCAAGGTTGACAGGAACAAAAACCTGATTCTTTATCTCAATGGCTGGATCTTTCCCTCCGATGCCAGCATCAACGCTGCCATTGCCCAATCCGGCAAGATCAAACTGATTTCACCTTATTTACAGGTGCTGAATAAACAAGGAAAATGGGTAACCATCGTTGACAATCTGAGCTTTCCTATGGGCAAAGACAAAACCATCGTTGCCGATCTGACCGGCAAAATTCCGACATATTCTGACGTGCAGTTACGGATCCGGACCAATATGGAGATCTACTGGGATTACATCTTTTATACTAATGATAACGTGTCGGTGCCTGTTCGTACGAAAGTTTTGAATCCTTGCTCGGCAGATCTTCATTACAGGGGTTTCTCGCGTACTTTCAGAAAAGGAGGCAGATACGGACCTCACTGGTTTGATTACAGCCAGGTCACGACAGACCCTAAATGGAGAGATCAGGCGGGCAATTACACCCGGTATGGGGATGTGTTGCCACTGCTTACGGCAGCGGATGATAAATACATTATCAAGAATGCAGGAGATGAGACCAGCATTGCGTTTACTGCCGACAGCCTGCCTGTACTGCCGGAAGGATGGAAACGGGATTTCCTGATCCATACGGTGGGATGGGTAAAGGATGCCGACATGAACACAGCTACCGGAAATACGGTAGCTCCCCTCCCCTTCCATGCCATGACCCGTTATCCGTACGGTTCTGAAGAGTCTTATCCAACCGACCGTGAACATCAGCAATATCTGAAAGAATATAACACGCGAATAGTCACTGCCAGGGATTTTCAAAGAGCCATTGTCAGAAAGACAGATCGCGATATGAAATAAGCATTGGTGGTGTAAAGCAAATGTTATCTGTTCACTTTGAAGGATTCAGCCCGGGACCTGTTAAAACCTACTATGATCACGGGCTTCTTTCCGTCAAAATAGAGCATAGACTCAACCATCCCCTGAAGCATCAGACCGGTCTGAGAAGGCATCTGCAGATCGCTTAAAGGTTTGCCGTTTTTGCTAAACAAAATTAGCCCTTTGTTGGCATCAAAATAACCCGTACTGACCTCATAGGTATAGTCATTTCCGGCCAGAATAACATCCGGCAGGCTATCGTGATTAAAATCCCGGACGATCATTTTCTTAACCGGAGACACCTGTACAAACCGGGGCAATTTTTCCCACTTGAAATGATCTCCGTTATTCCATAATATATAACTGGAGGTGGTATTTACATACAAGGTAGCTTCAATTCTGTTCATCGTGGATGAATCGAACATTTCCCTGAACGGAACATAGCTAAAAGAGGCATAGTTTTTAAATTTATGGGAAAAATAAGGAGATTGGCCAACCAGTTCATCCAGGTAATTGATAGGATATTCTGTCATGACTCCTTTTCTGTCTTTCCAGTAACCCGTTGATATGGGATCAAGCGTACCATTCATATCTATATCCAGTACATAGGTTCTTATCGGATATTGTTTGTTCACCGTAAACCGGTGGTTATCTCCCAGATTACCCAGGATATAATCTTCATGGCCGTCCCCGTCAAAGTCACCTGCAGCAATGGAAAACCAAATTCCATGCATAGATTCAATTTCCGGTAAATCCATCCGTACCAGCTTCCGGCCTTTATTATTTTTTAATACAGCGACGGAATTCCATTCTCTGGTAATCAGCAGGTCCTGCCATCCGTCCCCGTCATAATCACTCCATACGGCGTCCGTAACCATTCCCAATGGAAACGAAGTTATTGATTCAGGTGAATAATGTCCGTTATCATTCACCAATAACCAGGAATCATCGGCAAACGGATACTGGTTTTTTTTTATTCGTGCTCCGATAAAAAGGTCCATATCCCCGTCATGGTCGAAATCGCACGGGCGGACCACAGAAGCCGGAAAGGGAGGTATGGGCAGGGGGGTTCTCAGAAACGTACCTTTATTATTCAGGTACAGATAATGGACATATTTGTCGGCTTCCTCTTCATAGCCCCCGGCCAGTGCGATTACATCGTTGTCTCCGTCACCGTCCACGTCGAATATGGCAAGGTCCGACTCGGAGAACATTTTAGGTTCGGTCAAACCCTTGAATTCCGTATCTATAAAACCACGGTCTGTTTGCACATAAACTTTGGTTGGCAGCACGTTGGTAGAACCAATCATCAAATCATCCCGGCCGTCCTGATTCAGATCCCCTTTTGCCATCCTGGGTCCTATCTGGGAAAATTTATGGGGAATCACTTTCTGAGGACCATAAAAATCAATATAATCATTCTGCTGATGTACATAATCCAGGATCGTGTCCGCTTCAGAAAAAAGAAGGGGTGTATTATTATGTTCATCCGGTTTCTGTATCGGTGGTTGAGAGTTGCTTTCGTCCATTTCCACCACCTGGTTGGCAGGGATATCTCTCAGGTAAGAAACGTAACCGGTAGCAGGCCAGGTAACCTTCACCGAATCAACATGAGTATGATCGGACAGGCCGAAATGAACAACAGGATCAACAGAGGAGACATATCCCCGGGATAAAAAATGTTCCTGAAACTGGTATTGTTCTCCACTCCATAACTCGATTTTTGCACCGATAGCCCAAGAGTTTCCTTTTTCCCCTTTAAGTTTAATCCTGAAATAATTTGCTTTTCCTTTATGCCGTTCAATGGTTGTATTTTTAAAAACAAAAGCCTCATCGTTAAGATTATTTGTCACATAATCAAGATCCCCGTCATTATCCAAATCTGCAAAAGCAGCCCCATAGGAATAAGAAGGAGGAGCATTCAGCCATTGATCGGATTTAACGACAAACCTGAAATTCCCTTCATTTTCAAAGGCAATGTTCGAAACCTTTATAGCAGGAGTTTTATTGATCAATAGCTTAGAGGAAGCCACAAAGTTCCATGTTTCCGCCTTAAAATTTGTCCAATCCTTGTCCGTAAGGTCCCTCGGGTAACCATTGGCCACCAGCAGGTCTTTATCTCCGTCATTATCATAATCGGCAAACAAAGGAGACCAGCACCAGTTGGTCTGATAAACGCCAGCCATCTGGCCTACTTCACTATAAGGAATCATTTTGCCATTGAGAAACCCATTGTGCAAATGGAGCATGTTTCGCAGATATTGATGCTGGTATCCGTATTTGGCATCATAGAGATAATACAAGTAACTGAACCCATTAATGGTTTGTTTTTTCTTATAATAGGGAACCGGCATCATATCAAGTGTAAGTATGTCAGGATTTCCATCATTATTGACATCAGCCATATCATCTCCCATGGAAGATTTGGTCTGATAGGAAATATATCTGGTAATTTCATTTTTAAAAGTCCCGTCACCTTGATTAATATACAAGAGGTCGTTGGATATATAGTCATCTGAAATATAGATATCCGGATAACCGTCTTTATTCACATCCCCCATGGCTATTCCCAGGCCGAAACCTTCAAAAATGATACCTGCTTCAATGGTGACATTGGTGAATGTCCCGTCTCCGTTATTCCGGTACAGGTCATCATTGCTTACGGCAGTGCCATCATCCACTTTCGGTCGGTAGCTTGCTGATAATCTGTCATTCACCCAGTCATTCAAAAGATAAAGGTCCAAGTCCCCATCCCTGTCATAATCGAAAAATGCCGCATGTACCGTATAACTGTCGTCATCGATCCCATATTTTTTGGCTTTATCTATATAAAATAAACTACCGTCGTCCTGCAAACCCTGACAAATATAAAAGCGGTTCCTTCTTCGTTCGGCTTCATTATAGGCCGTACAGGTAAAGTACACATCGGTCCAGCCGTCGTCATTAATATCTGCAAATGCAACCCCACTGTACCACTGTCCATCATCCAGGTTTTTAAACTCCGATGTAATATCGGTAAACTTAAAATGTCCTTTATTCAGATAGACTCGCGGGGATACCTGGTTTCCGGTAAAAATAAGGTCATCCAGTCCGTCGTTGTTAAGATCTGCAATGCCAACGCCGGCACCATTATAGATATACTCAAAGTTCATCACGTTGAGACTATCTGTTTCAACAACAGCATTCCTGAAGGTGATTCCGGTCGTTCCGGAATCGAGCAGTTTAAAACGTGTCTTTGTTGAACAGGACAGTAAAATCAGGGGAAAAATAAATAACAGGTAGCGCTTCATATTGTTTTCAATCCATCACCTAAAATCGGCAGTTCAAAGAAACAAAAAAAAGTGGACTTCAAAAAGAAGCCCACTTCAAATATTTCCGTTAAAAGAATTTATCTGTTTTGTACCAGGTTCCCGTTACTCAGATCAATCTGACGTTGTGGTATCGGGAAATTAACATCTTCGGGACCCACCGTAGCATCCTGATACAGAGCAGCACCCCAGGGCATGGATTTTTCATGGTTAAGGATACGATTAAGCTCAGCAACCATATCATAGCCATTCTGTCCGTTCCAGCGTTGCATGTCATAATATCTGTGACCTTCCAGCCCCAGTTCAAGTCTTCTCTCAAACCGAATGGCTGTCATGGCATCGGCTGTATTGTCAAACTGGGAGGAAGGATAAAGCCCGATCACATAATTGGCTGCATTTGTACCGTCAGGGTTTTTGACAAAACCTTCAGGGTTGGCAGCTCTCTGGCGCACAGCATTAACTTCGCCCATACCACGGTCATCCTGATTTAACATGGCTTCACATTCGGCTTTAAGGAGCAATACGTCGGCATACCGGATCATACGGTAACCATTGGCCGTCCATCCGGAAGTCCAGTTACCTACTTCGGTATAAGTTCCTTCCTGTGATTTTTTGTAAACCTGTTTTTTACCGACATACGGTCCGGCATAGCTTTGGTCACGGATCCAGTCCGATCCGGTCATTGGGCCCCAATCCCAGAAGGGGATGCTTCTTCTACCGACAGTCCAATCGAGACGCGGGTCAAGACGACCGGCATACGGAGTAAAAGGATCGTCGGGCGTCAGGCCCTCATCATTGGTAACCTCTTCATCATTGTAGGAATTATCCAAATACGGCAAGCCATTGGGATCGGTACGGAAAGTATTCACAAAATCCTGTGTAGGCTGGAAGAAGCCGCAGCATCCACCCGGTGAAGCGCCTGATTTATAGGGGAAGTTCAATACTTCACCCCAGCCACCGTTCCATCCGCCGGATCCATCATTGACAGAATACTGAACCGTATAGATGGATTCTACGCCGTTTCTTTTTTCGATGTCAAAGATCTCCCCAAAGAGAGGATCCAGTTCGGCTTTCTGTCCGGCCGGATTGGTTCCGTTTACTTCAGCATCCGCCAACAATGGCAAAGCTTTTGCATAATCGTTGTACATTTGCATGTAAGCTTTTGCCAGAAAGACTTCGGATACGGTTTTGTTAAAACGCCCCACCTGTTTCATATCATTGGGCAGTTGCGTACCGGCCATAAGATCCTCGATAATTTTATCCCGGATATCTTCCGTATTGGTAACGGTTTTCGGGTCGGTATTTTCATCCACATAAGGCACATACATACCGCTGGTACGATCGGCCCAGAGCCGCCAGGCTTCCAGGTGATAGAAACCACGCAATGCCCGTGCCTGTGCAATAAAAGAATTATACTCATCATCCGTAATGGTACCGGCATCTTTTGCCTTGTTGGCAGTGACAATGGTAGAGTTGCACCTGGCAATCCCTTCATAAACCGCCCTCCATTTCACATTGAGATACGGGTTAGTAGCCGTTTCGGAAAAAGTCTGGATCGGGTTGATATCCGGTTGGTCCCCGGCGTCTGTCCCTTTATTGGCTTCTAAAGCACGAATACTGCCATAAACCCATCCACTGGTAGCAGACTGCCATCCGAAGCTGGATGTCACCCCGTCAAGAAGGGAGTACGCTCCAATGAGGAGTCCATCTACTCCATCGTAAGTAGCCAGAACCGTTTGGTCCAGCGATCCGTTAGGAGTAATCTCCATAAAACGTTCCTTACAGGAGTTCATCAAAAGAAGTCCTGCGATGATAACGATTCCTGATAAAATTTTTATTTTTTTCATATCTATGATTTATTTTCTCTTAAAAATTAAAATCCAACCTTTAATCCGAAAAGGAACTGTTTCACAACCGGAAGATTCCCTTCGTCAATACCGAAAGAGGTATCACCCAGGCCGGCCAGTTCAGGATCCAATCCACTATACTTGGTGATCGTAAACAAATTGGTTCCCTGCACATAAATCCGTAAACTGGAAAATACATTTTTAGCAAAGCTTTTCGGGAAGGTGTACCCGATCTGAAGGCTTTTCATTCTGAAAAAAGAGCCGTCTTCAATATAGTAACTGTTGGATACCGTATTGGTAGAAAAGTTGGATGTATTGGAAGCCTTCGGAACGGTAGCGCTGGTATTTTCAGTTGTCCAGCTATTGTACAAGAGGTCTTTGCTCTTCTGTCCCTGGAAAGAAGGCCAGAAATCCAACCACCATTTATTGTAGTTATAAATCTCATTCCCCTGAGATCCATAGAAGAAAGCAGTCAGGTCAAAGCCTTTATAACCCAAAACAAGATTCAAACCATACGTAAAATCAGGGTTCGGGTTCCCGATAAATGTTCTGTCAGCCGGAGTAATCTCTCCGTCAGGCTCTCCGGTCAGATTTCCTTCGGCATCCACCCCGTTATTATCTTCAAAACGGAAGAAACCGGGTTCGGCGCCATCCTGCGTAGGCGCAGAGCTCACTTCGGCATCATCCTGGAACAAGCCAACCACTTGATATCCGAAAAATTCACTCACTTCGTGTCCGACCATATTCCGGTTAAAGGCTCCAATCCGTGTGCTGTAGCTATTATCATCAAAGTATTCATAACCTTCAGCAATTTTAACGATCTGATTCTTGTATGTGGTAAACTGACCGCTGGCTTCAATCCTGAAGTCGTTAAATACCTGCCTGTAGGTAAGTGTCAGGTCAATTCCGTGATTTTTCATTTCACCCACATTTACATAAGGTCTGTCAGCAGCACCTGAGGTACCAGGTAATTCGGGGTTAAAGAGCAGGTCTCGGTTTTCCTTGGTATACCAGTCTAAGTTAAGTTCGAACTTGCGATCCAGTAATGTAGCATCGAATCCGACATTAGCAATTACACTGGTTTCCCATTTCGCATTGGGGTTCCCGATTCTTGTAGGACGGAAGCCCTGCACCGAAGAGTTTGTAGTACCATTGATATCATAAAACGACTGGGACGGGCTGGCCCCGTAAAGATAAAACTGATTAGCCGGTGACACGGGTAGCTGGTTACCGAGTGTACCATAACCACCCCGAATCTTCAAGTCATTGAGGAACTCAACACCGGAAAAGAAAGATTCATCACTGATCCTCCATGCGGCAGATACCGAAGGGAAGATACCATAGCGATTATCCGAACCGAAAACCGATGAACCGTCTCTACGCACGGTAGCACTCAGATAATATTTGGATTGGTAATTATAATCAGCCCGTAAGAATTGCGACACCAAAGTCCGGGGTGTGTAGAAACTTGAATTTCCGGCTACCAGACTGGCACCGTTGCTAACGGTCCTGAAAGAAAAAGCGTTGGAGAAATACCCGGCCCGCTGGGCGCTGACATCTCTTCCGATGCCTGTTTTCACTGCTTCATAACCGGCTACGGCCAGGATGTTATGATCACCTAATTTCCGGTTAAAGGTAAGGGTATTGGTCCAGGTCCATTCACCCCCGTACCCGGATCCTTCAGAATAGGAAGAAGTTCCGACGTTCTCGGAGTTTTCATAAGTTTTTCCGTTCCAACTGGTCCAATACCAGTTACTCAATGATCCTCCGAAAGATGATTTAAAATTCAACCCTTCGAGGATTTTCACATCAGCATAGATATTTCCCAACAAGCGGATGTTCTGCCAGCGATTGTCTTTGGCACGGGTAGCATCGGCCACCCAGTTATGGGCATTACCCAGTCTCGGAGCGATTCCTGTACCTCCCCAATCACCTTCCCTGAAGGTGTGAGATAATCCGACAAAAGGATCACCATGCCATTTCACCGGCACGATGGGTTGCATACGATAAACGCCCATCATCAAACCCGTGTTTTCACTTCCGTTTCCATCAATACCATGATCAGACTGGTGTGTAACATTCAAATTTTCTCCAATGGTAACCCGGTCTTTGATATTAAAGTCGGAATTAAAACGAACACTATATCTCTTATACCAGTTGGTAATAATGGTTCCTGTCTGGTCAAAATACCCGACCCCTGCGAAGTATCTGGCTTTTTTGTTTCCACCGGACATTGACAGGTTATAATTCTGAATGGGTGCAGTTTGTGTAACTTCATCCCACCATTTCGTATCGGCAGCCCAGGAAGGCAGAGTAGGTGACGGATTGGTTGAAGGCCCGTAGAAAGGATGTGTTTCATCTGTCCCGTCATTGTGATAAACCAGCCATTGAAGGTTGGCATATTCCTGTGTATTTAAAAGGTTCTGTGGTCCTTTGCCGGGATCCTGTGTGCCGGTATACATATTAAAGTCCACTTTGATTCCTTCCGAGCCTTTCTTGGTAGTTACCAGAATAACCCCGTTGGAAGCACGGGCTCCGTAAATAGAAGCGGCACCGGCATCTTTTAGGACGGTCATCGATTCGATATCGTCCGGATTCAATGAGTTTACGTCTGTAGTAGGCACCCCATCCACAATATAAAGCGGGCTGTTGTTCTGGAAGGATCCAAACCCTCTGATCCTCACTTTTGCCGGTTGACCGGCACGGGAGTCCTGGGTAACTACTACCCCGGATACACGTCCCTGCAGCTGCTGGGTGACACTGGCCTGAGGCATCTGTACCAGCTCTTCAGCTTTAACCACACCGACAGATCCGGTGATGTCTTTCTTTTGCTGTGTGGCATAGGCCGTAACCACAACTTCGTTAAGGGAAGTCACCTCGGGGACCAGCACAACATCAATTTTCGTTTGATTTCCAACGGTAACCGACCTCTTCGTATAACCTACCGAAGAAAACACCAGAACAGCATCAGGTCCGGGAACTTTAATACTGTAATTGCCATTGGCATCCGTAACAGTACCCTGCATCGTCCCCTGAATTAAAATATTAACTCCGGGAAGTGGTCCCTCCTCTTGAGAAGTTACTTTACCAGTAACCGTTCTTTCCTGAGCAGAGACAAAGCTCAGTGCAATGCCGAAAAGGAAAAGCAGTATTATACTCCCTTTCCTCAAAAAAACAGATTTTCGCATAATTTTTTGTTTAAGGTTAAAAACTAGGTACAGAAAATAAGATTTAGTTTAGTTTAGAATATATAGTGTATAAAAATACAAAAAGTCAATATAGTGCATTCAAAATCTCCTGCTCTTTATATTTAATAACAATTTTTCAATTTACGAAGTTTATAATTTTTTTCCAAATATAAAAATATTTTAAATAAAAGTTAAAAAAAGTTAAAATGTATTTAACATTTCCCCTTCATGTTTTTGTTCAAGTAGCATCCGATTAGTGTTTTAATCCGCCAAAAGGCGGATTAAAAAAAGCATGTTCGTTTCATCTTTTTTGGCTTTTCACCAAAACAATGAATTCCCAAGTCGGTATCGCTTTCGCGTAGTTTCAGCGGAATAAAGGATTTATCCGGTACGGCGGGCGGTCTGTGCACA
>JAGGWN010000093.1 GCA_021157415.1 Bacteroidales bacterium
ACCATTACCTGACGCCGGAAGACATCGTCCCTCTTCCCAGAAAAAGAAAAAAATTCAGCCATAAGGGCACTTTCGGGCATGCGCTTCTCATTTCGGGATCGTGCGGGCGTATGGGGGCTGCTTTGCTTGCCTCGCGGGCTTGTTTGCGTGGGGGTGTGGGATTGCTGACTACGCATATACCCCGGCTGGGCAATGATATCATTCAGACAGCCGTGCCGGAAGCCATGCTGAGCCACGACCAGTCGGACATCATCTTCAGCGAGGTGCCTGATCTGACCCCTTACTCGGCTATTGGTGCAGGCCCCGCCCTGGATACACGAAACAATACACAAAAAGCCATGCATCTCTTGCTGCAGAAAGCTTCCGTCCCGTTGGTGCTGGATGCCGATGCCCTGAATATTATGGCTCTTCATCCGGAATGGCTCGGAAAATTGCCGGAAAATACCATCCTGACACCACATCCCAAAGAGTTTGAACGGATGGCAGGACCTGCTAAAAACGGTTATGACCGGGTGCATAAGGCCTTGGAGTTTGCCCGGGAACATGCTGTAATTGTCGTCCTGAAAGGAGCACATACGGCTGTCGCGGTACCTGACGGCAATGTGTATTTTAACATGACGGGCAATCCCGGGATGGCTACGGCAGGGAGCGGGGATGTACTTACCGGCATTATACTATCCCTGCTGGCACAACGTTATAAACCTTTGGATGCTGCGTTGACAGGCGTATATGTGCATGGCCTGGCCGGGGACCTGGCCCTGAAAGAACGAGGAGAGGAGGCCCTGATTTCTTCGGATATCATAGAGCATCTGGGAGGAGCTTTTTTAAATCTGAAAAAGAACAAATAAATGACAGGATTCATGAATGCTAAAACATTGCTTGTGAAACAATCCGTGTATATTATCCTATTCATACCGGTTTTGATATTAACATCATGTTTTACACCAAAACCCACAGTTGAAACGACTGTGAAGAATCTGGTGCCCGGAGCATCGCTCGCCGGCAGGACCGTTTTATTTGCCCTGCCACGTACTTCTCTGGTGGTAAGGGTGCAGGCCGTAAAAACGACCTATGTTCCGGGACCCTTCCGGAAATATTCGGGAAAATATCTGGGAATACAGCCGGAGGTGAACCAAAAACAAACGGTTTGGAGACTGAAAGAAGCAGGAATATCTTCTTTCACCGAACCGGATCCGGCCAATTATTTCACACTCACGACCAATGGTGTTCTGGTTGAAAACGCCTTGACACTGACGGGGAAAGGGTTAATCCTGGATGTGACCCGGGAGATAGGGCAGGAAACGCCGGCTTTTACGGTGACCAGTGATGAACCTGACGGGAAGCCTTATTTTACAGATCTGTCTGTCAAGCGAAATTTTATAGAAAAAGCGGACACCGTTTACCGGACGGTGATGCGTGACACCGGTTTTGTCCGGATTCCGGTGGTAAAGACCATAGAATCGCCCAAGACCCTGGATGAAAAAGCCGAAGAAGCAGCCAACTTTATTATCAAAATAAGAAAGCGGCGATTTAAGCTGATGTCGGGACAGTATGATACTTATCCCCGGGATGAAGCACTGGAATTTGCCGTAAAGGAAATGACCCGACTGGAAAACGAATACCTGGCTCTCTTTCTGGGCAAGAAAGTGGATCAAACCTGGTATTACCGTTTTCTTTTTACACCCACTGATCCGGCTAAACAACAGGTTTTGTTCCGCTTCTCCAAAGAGTCAGGGATTTGTCAGAATGGCGGATGTAAAGGAATACCGGTTTATTTTACCTGGACAACGGCAGACAATACTCCGGACATCCCCTCCGGCACGGTTTCTGTGGCTGACAGCAATAGAATTTATTACCGGATTCCGGAATTAACCGATGTCCGTTTAAATTATAACGACCGGATTCTGGCACAGAAACACTTGTTTATTTATCAGTTCGGTCCGGTCATTGAACTGGCACCGAATGTTATATTGGATAAAGCAGGGAAGTAATCCTATTTGATCTCGCTGATAAAATTTTTCTGATAATTTTCCCACGATTCCGTTTTGTAACTGTCAGTGGCGAAAAACTGTAAGATAGGTTCCAGGTTTTTTGCAGTGAAAAATCCGGGAACCACTGTAAGTAACTGGAATTTCTCGTCCAGATAGGCTACCGAAGGATACGCCATTTTCCCCTGAAGTAATGCCACGGCCAGTTGGTGGGGACTGCGGGATGAATTGCCGTCATTGACAAATGTTTTCCCGGCAACGGTTACCGGATCTTTGGATTCGGCATTGAACTTTACCGGATAAAATTTAGAGTTAAGGATATGTGCTATGATGGGATCCATGTACGTCGTCTGATCCATTTTTTTACACCATCCGCACCAGTCCGTATATACATCTATGTAAAACTTACGGGGTTCGTTCTTATTCAGTTCCAATGCTTTCTGAATGGTCAGCCATTTTACACCCTTCGTATCTCCCTGACTGAATGCCTGTAAAGTAAAGGCTGCCAGAATGCCAATTATTAAGATTGTTCTCTTCATCATTTGGTTCTTCATTGAATCTATTTATTGATAATATAAAAATTGAGATACAAAGGTATATAAATATTTAATTATATAGAATTGTTCAAAATAAAATTATTTACAATTATCGTACCATCCTCTGGAAAGGGGGTCATTGTTTTTTACAATTTTTTTTTTATGCAAAACAAATAGCGCCAAAATTTTATACATTTACGCGTTCTTTTTCATAAAAATTGCAACATTAAAAATATAGGAGAGAAAAGCTATGAGCAAAGAAATTTTAAATTTGGAACCTAAAGATGTCTGGAAATATTTTTACGAACTGACGCAAATACCCCGGCCTTCGAAAAAAGAGGGCAAGGTGATTGAGTTTATGAGAAAATTCGGAGAAGACCTTGGGTTGGAAACGGTCGTGGACGAGGTGGGGAATGTGATCATCCGCAAACCGGCAACCCCCGGTATGGAAAACAAAAAAGGAGTGATCCTTCAGGGACATCTGGATATGGTTCCGCAGAAAAATGGTGATGTGGTACATGATTTTGAAAAGGATCCCATTGATGCGTACGTGGATGGAGAATGGGTGACGGCCAGAGGGACGACCCTGGGTGCAGATAATGGCATTGGTGTGGCGGCAGCCATGGCTGTCTTGGCATCCAAAGATATTCAGCACGGTCCTGTGGAAGCTCTCTTTACCGTTGATGAGGAAACGGGAATGACCGGAGCCTTCGGTCTGAAGCCCGGCATTCTCAAGGGAGAGATACTGATTAATATGGATTCGGAAGATGAAGGCGAGTTGTATGTGGGTTGTGCCGGAGGCACCAATGCCAATCTTTCTTTTTTTTATCAGGAGGAAAAAGTTCCCGGCAATCATGTGGCTTATAAAGTTGTTCTGACTGGATTGAAGGGTGGACATTCCGGGGTTGACATTGCCATGGAACGTGGAAATGCCAATAAACTGATGAACAGAATCCTTTGGAACGCAGCCAGGGAATATGGCCTGCGGGTGGCCGACGTGAAGGGAGGCGACCTGCGCAATGCTATCCCACGCGAAGCCTTTGCCATCGTTACCCTCCCGTCTGACAAAGAAGAAGATTTCGTGCGTTATGTAATAGAGATGGAAAACGTGCTGATCAATGAATTGGGCTCGGTGGAACCGGACCTGAAGCTAGAGACCGAACGTACGGAAGCACCCTCCTCGGTCATGGATGAGGTTTCCCAGGCAAAAATACTGGATGCTGTTTATATCAGCCCACATGGAGTCATCCGAATGAGTACTGACATGGAGGGGCTCGTAGAAACTTCCAACAATGTGTCGGTTGTCAAGATGGCTGACGGAACTTTCGAAGAGTTGTGTCTGTTACGTAGTTCAGTGGATAGCGCCAAAGATGATTTGAAAAACGTTTTCTCAGCCATCGCCGACCTGGCAGGAGGTAAAATTACCTTTGACGGGGAGTATCCCGGGTGGAAACCCAATATGAATTCGGAGATACTCAGAGAGATGCAGGAGATATATAATCATAAGTTCGGGAAAATACCGGAGATAAAAGCCATTCATGCCGGGTTGGAATGCGGACTGCTGGGAGGAGTCTATCCGGGGTTGGATATGATCTCTTTCGGACCTACAATCAGGTATCCCCACTCTCCTGACGAGAAAGTAAATATAAAAACAGTGCAGAAATTCTGGGATTTCCTTCTAGAGACGCTGAAGAATATACCGGAGAAAAAATAGTGCAAAAGAAAAAGCCGCAGTTTGCGGCTTTTTTGCTCTTTTATCTGCTCAGGCAATGACGGAAGTATTCATTATAAATTTTACATCATGAAAAAAACTGCTCTTTTCCCTGTTTTGTTCATTATGCTGCTTGTGGTTCCGGCAGGCTATGCACAGGATCACGGTCCAGTAAAAGTTACCAAAGAAGATTATGCCCGTGCCGAAAAGTTTTTGATGGGAAACACATTTCCTCTTGTGCACGGGTACAGCATCCGGCCCGTATGGATCAGTCAGGATTATTTTTGGTACAGGCATGCGATGGGCGGAGGCACGGAGTTTCTTCTGGTCAACGCCCGGAAAAAAAACTGTCAACGTGCTTTTGACCATAAAAAGCTGGCGGCTGCTCTTT
This sequence comes from Bacteroidales bacterium, assembly GCA_021157415.1. Classification (GTDB taxonomy): domain Bacteria; phylum Bacteroidota; class Bacteroidia; order Bacteroidales; family VadinHA17; genus DRPN01. The sequence goes on from JAGGWN010000093.1 coordinate 4,627, forward strand.
CGGAAGCTACGGGAAACGAATACAAGCCGCTGGCATTGCCTTTCTACAACCTCTCTTTTTCCAAAGACAGGCAACGGGTCACTTTTCGCATTAAGAACGAAACATATACGTGGGATATTCCAGGCCACAGCCTTTCTCAGGGTAAAAAAGCACCGCAAAAATCCGGACCTGACAGGAAAGCCGTTGTCTCGCCTGACGGGAAGCATGCGGCTTTCATCCGTGATTACAACCTATGGGCCCGTGATCTGGAAACCGGAGAGGAAAAGCAGTTGACCACCGACGGGGAGAAGGATTACGGGTATGCCACCGACAATGCCGGTTGGCGGAAGAGTGACCGTCCTGTATTACTCTGGTCGCCCGACTCGAAAAAAATTGCTACTTTCCGGATGGATGAACGCGGGGTCGGGATGATGTATATGGTCTCAACAAAGGTGGGTCATCCTGGACTGGAAGCCTGGCGGTATCCCCTCCCGGAAGATACTGTGATCTTTCGTATTCACCGGGTGGTAGTTTTTCTGAAGGGACCCCGGGTGGTACGGCTGAAAATGAATCCCGACCCACACCGTTCCACCATTGCCGATGATATTGCCGGGAGGGACGGAAAACTGCTGGATGTGGAATGGAGCCCGGATGCAACCCGGCTGGCATTTGTCTCCACTTCCCGTAATCATCAAAAGGAAGTATTGCGTGTAGCCGATGCAGAGACGGGAGAGGTGAGGGATGTGCTGGAAGAAGAAGTTCATACTTTTTTTGAATCCGGATTCAACAAGGTAAACTGGCATTTTTTGCCGGAGACCAATGAAGTGATATGGTATTCCCGCAGGGATAACTGGGGACATCTTTATCTGTATGATCTTACTACCGGGACACTTAAAAACAGAATTACCTCAGGATCCTGGAATGTGCTGGATGTGCAGCGGATAGACAGGAAAAACAGGAAGATCTATTTTATTGGAAACGCCCGGGAGCCGGGCGATCCTTATTTCAAATACCTGTATAGTGTAGGGATGGATGGCAGAGACCTGAAATTGCTGACCCCTGACAGTGCCAACCATTCTATCACTTTTTCTCCATCCGGAAGATATTTTACCGACAGTTATTCCACACCCGTGAAACCTCCGGTAACCGTGTTGAGGACGAGTAAAGGTAAAAAACTTCTGACTCTGGGGAAAGCAGATATTACGGAGTTACAGGCTGCCGGCTGGCAGCCTCCTGTGCCGTTTATTGTAAAGGCCCGTGACGGAGTGACCGACCTGTATGGGTTGATGTTCAAGCCTACGAACTTCGATCCTTCCGGAAAATATCCTATTATCAATGCCATCTATCCGGGACCACAGACCGGGAGCATTCGTGGCAGGAGTTTCCTGCCTTCCCGGGGGGACAAACAAGCCCTGGCAGAACTGGGTTTCATTGTGGTTTCCATAGATGCCATGGGTACCCCCATGCGCTCCAAATCTTTTCATGCAGCTTATTATGGTGATATGGGCGATAACGGTTTGCCGGATCAGATCGCCGGAATGCGTCAACTGGCTGAAAGATATCCATGGATCGATAGCTCACGGGTGGGTATCTACGGACACTCGGGAGGGGGGTATGCCGCAGCGGATGCTATCCTCAGGTATCCCGCTTTTTTCAGAGTGGCGGTCAGCGAATCGGGAAATCATGATAACCGTATCTACGAAGACGACTGGGGAGAAAAATGGCAGGGTCTGCTGAAGGTGCAGCCCGACGGGACCACCAACTACGATAACCAGGCTAACCAGAATCTGGCTAAGAACCTGCAAGGTCATCTCCTGCTGGCACATGGCACCATGGATGATAATGTACCCTTAAACAACACCCTGATGCTGGTCAAGGCTTTGATCGCTGCCAACAAGGATTTCGACCTGATTCTCTTCCCGAACCGACACCACGGCTATGGTCCTGATTCAAGGTACATGATGCGGCGGAAATGGGATTATTTTGTACGCTATCTTCTGAATACCGAACCGCCGAAAGAGTATGAATTTGGGAAATAAACCCAGTTTTCGCAATAGAGATTTCGAAAAAAACTTCTATTACTATTACGGGATGTGGATAAATAAAGGCACAGGCAGGCGTGCAGGATTTTGAGCCCGGTATAATGTTGAGACAGATAGTTCCCTGTCCTGATAAAAGCGGAGGCAGTGGGAACCTTCCTGACACTGAATAATCCGTATTTTTTTATTTTATTTGTGCTCAAATTTTTCCGGGGATGATCACAAGAGGGCTTGCTTTGTTTTTTCTGGTTTTATGTGCACAGGGCGTACAAGCTGCGTTTTATTTAGCAAAATCAGACTCCTCCTCATGTTATGCTCATGTTGCCCATGATCCGGATACACTCGGTTTACAGGATACTATACCGGAGGTGGTGCTGGCCCGTAAAGCCGAGGACATGTTTGAGAAACTGTTCAGATATGTTCCGGTGCCATACCTGGGTTTTTCTACCGAGACCAGTCTGACTTTCGGGATCATCAAATACAATGCTTTTAAGTTTCATAACCGCCAGATACCCGATTCATTGATGCAACTGTCCAGTGTTTCTCTATATGGTTTTTATACCCTTAAAAATCAATATGAAATTAAGCTGAAAGGAGATCTGATGTTCGGCCCGAACCGTTTTAATACGGTGTTTGAGTTTTCATACCGGGATTTCCCGACTTTATATTTCGGAGTGGGAAACGATACCAGGGAAAAGGACGGTATGCTGACCGACTTCAATAGTTTATTGCTCAAACCGGGATTTAATTACAATGTATATTCGACGCATTATCTGGGGGTAGTCTATACCTTTAATAACTTTTTCAAGGTTGAACTTGTTGACAGTTCGGGGGAAGAGCCGCTTCTGAAAGAAAACGAAGGGATACAGGCCGGATTTGGAATCAAATATTTCAGAGAAGGCCGGGATAACAGATTACGCGCCAGGAAAGGTTCCTATATGTATGTTTCATATGACCTCTACACACATATTTTTGGCAGCCAATTTGATTACGGAAGTTTTACGGTTGATTTGCGAAAATATTATTCTCCTTTTCCGCAATTGACTGTGGCCGGTCAGTTGTATGCGGAGATCAAAACCGGAGATGTGCCGGTACAGTCGCTGGCCGTTGTAGGAGGAAAATACAGGATGAGGGGGATCTATCGGGGACGTTTCCGTGATAAAGCCATGGCTATGGCTCAAATGGAAATGCGTTTTCCTCTTTATGGCATAGTGGGAGGCGCTGTTTTCGGAGGAATGGGCCAGGTGGCCCCGCGACCCATGGATTTCAAAAACAGCGGTTTTCATTATGCAGGAGGCGGTGGCTTAAGAATCTTCATGGATAGGGCTACAAGCTCGGTGCTGCGGGTAGATGTCGGATTTTCTAAAGAGGGGAATACGCTGTTCTTCGGGTTTGGAGAAGCGTTTTA
>JAGGWN010000040.1 GCA_021157415.1 Bacteroidales bacterium
GGATTTGAGTTGATGCTGGTGAATCCTTACCTGATAAAGCAAATGCCGGGGCGCAAGAGTGACATAAAAGATGCGCAATGGATAGCCAGGTTATTACATAACGGATTATTGAAAGGGTGTTTGGTGCCGGGAAGTACAAAAGCACGGCCACAACCAAAGGAAATAAATATTTACGAAGGATCATGGTTCAATGTGCATGGGCGGCATCCAGGACAAAAGGTTCGTTTTACAAAAGTAAGTTTGAACCATTGTGCATGCAAAAGTCAGAACAAAAGGTACTCATCGCCATAGCCAGAAAACGATTAACGGTAGTATGGCATGTATTGAGAGAAGAGGAACCTTTTAATCCAAAAATGTTGCCCGTCTATTGACTCCAATTTACTCGAATTACCCCGATAGTACTTTATAAATTTGAGTCGTCTATGACCTGATTATTTGAAAATGTGAGCGAAGCGTATATCTAACTCAGGTTAGTTAGTAAGAAATGAGGCCTGCTTTTTTCCGCATGGATGTATTCATGAAACAGGAAGAAACGCTGCCTGAATCTGCACAACCTGATAGAAACACGTAATCTTTCTCCGATATGGTTATCCGGTATTTTCTTCGTATTTTTCTTTCCCGATTTTAAAGAACAACTTTTGACCTTTGACCGGCCACTTCGACGATATTGCTTTCGAACAGCTTTTCAGGAAATATTTTTCCGACTTGACCCTTTTTGCCCTGAAATATACCGGCGATATGGACACTGCCAAAGAGATTGTTCATACGGTATTTCTGAACCTGTGGGAGAAAAAAGACACCATGGATCCCGCTTCTCCGGTAAAATCATACCTTTTCACCTCGGTGCGCAACCGGTGTCTGAACCATCTCCGTGATCAGCGGAAGTTCAGGAAAGATGCTCTCTTTGACATCACCGTAGAGATGGCGGCTGCAGAAACCTCCTCCTCCTATCTGGAAACGGCCGAACTGCAACAGCAGATCAATGCGGCCCTGGATCAACTGCCGGAAAAATGCAGGCAGGTCTTTGAGCTGAAACGTTTTGAAGGACTTAAATACAAAGATATCGCCGAAGATCTTGGTATCTCTGTCAAAACGGTCGAAGCCCAGATGTCAAAGGCACTGAAAATTCTCAGGGAGTACCTGCAGGATTATTTTGTCTGGTATCTGCTGCTTGGAACAGAAATTTTACACCTGCTGTATCAGGGTATAAGCTGACTTGTGTGTACTATTTATGAGAAATGATGAAGAAAACGGATGAACATATTGAAAACCTGATCGCCCTGTACTACTCAGGAGAAGCCGGCGAGGATGATAAACGGGAGCTGTTGGCCTGGGTGGAACAAGACCCGGAAAACCGGCAGTATTTCTTTGATTCCGGCAAACTCTGGCGGGCTATGAGATACGGAAAAGACGCGGTCATTGAAGTGGACCGGGAGTGGGAGGTGTTCAGGCGCCGGCTGGAACGTAACCGGGCTGCACGGACACGTTTCGCGACCCTGCACACCATGCCGCTGCGGGTCGCTGCCGCTGCTGCTGTTCTTCTTGTAATTGTGCTGTTTAGTGTGGTCCTTTACAATAATGTGAGATCCCTTTCATTTAAAACCGCCACCGTCCCGGCATCCGTCATTTTATCCGACAGTTCCCGGGTATATCTCAATGCCTGGTCCACCCTGAGGTATCCCCGCCGTTTCAGGGGAAAAGCACGCAAGGTGCAATTGGAAGGGGAAGCGTTTTTCGAAGTGGCCCATAACGAATCCTTGCCTTTTATTGTGAAAGCGGCAGACGCCAGGATACGCGTGCTGGGGACCTCCTTCAACGTGATGGCTTACGATACTGCTGCCAGGGTAGAAGTGGTGGTAAATACCGGACGGGTAGCCCTGTTCCCGAAAGCATACCCTGACAAGACCATCGTGCTGGAACCGGGAACCAAAGGGATTTTTGATCCCGACAGAGAAACTGTGCTGAAGACCAGAAACACGGATGTGAATTACCTGGCCTGGAAGACCAGAAAACTTATCTTTGAAAACGAAGAACTGGAGACCATCGTCCGTGCCCTGAACAACATATACCATACCGATATTGTCATCGGCAGTGACCCCCTCAGGGCATGCCGGGTTACCACAACCTTTGATGACCTGCCCCTGGATACGGTTCTTGAGATACTCAGGACAACCCTGGACCTCAGGATTGAGAAAAACAGAAACCGGATTATCCTGACAGGAGAAGGTTGTGAGTAGAACGCGAAATTTTCCGATCTTTATCCCGTATGAAAGTCTTCAGATTTTTTACCGTCGTTTTACTGCTCCTGCCCACGGGCTGTTTTTTTCGTGCTGTAAATGCACAACAGGACATCCTGTCAGCCCCCATCAGCCTGCATATGCAAAATAAGACGGTGGGCAGGGTTTTGAAAACCATCGAAAAAAAAACAGGAACACATTTTACGTACGTGAATAAATATCTTCCCCTGAAAAAAAGAGTTGATATTTCTGTGGAAAACAAAACAGTGCGCGAGGTCCTGGATGAACTGTTCCGGGGGAATAACATCGAATATCTGATTGTTGAAGGAGAGGTGGTGCTGCGACCTGCCCGGCAAATACCCCCTGCAAAAGGTATCACCCTGAAAAACCATACACTCAGCGGTTATATCAGGGAGGCTTCAGGCGGAGAGAGTCTTATCGGTGCCACCGTATTTATTGAAGCATTAGCCACAGGCACTGTTTCCAATGCCTATGGGTTCTATTCCATCACCCTTCCCGGAGGTTCCTATGATATCACATGGTCTTATGTGGGTTACCGGTTGCAACACGCCAGGATCACCCTCAACAGGGATGTGACAATAAACGTGGAGATGCAGCCGGATCCAGCCATGATACGCGAGGTGGTCGTCACCACAACAGGATCGGCAGACAGGCTCAGCAGCGCCAAAAGACTGGGAAATGTGAATATCAGCCCTGCCTCCGTAAACAACATGCCTGCGCTGATGGGGGAGCATGATGTGATCAAATCCCTCGGAACCATCCCGGGCATCTCCTTTTTCGGTGATGGCTCTACTTTTTTCTATGTCCGTGGCGGGAACAAAGATCAGAACCTGATAACCATAGATGATGCTCCGGTATTTAACCCAGCCCATCTGTTCGGTTTTTTTTCTATGGTAATCCCCGATGCGGTAAAAAAAGTGAATGTATATAAAGGCAATATGCCTCCGCAATATGGGGGACGTCTTTCCTCGCTGGTGGATATACGTACCAAAGACGGTAACATGAAAAAATTCGGCTTGAGCGGCTCTATGGGGCTGGTGGCTTCCCACCTGACCCTGGAAGGACCGTTGAAGAAGGATAAAAGTTCCATTTTCGTAGCCGGACGCCATTCGTATATCAAATGGTTCGTGCATCGTAATAACACTTCGGTGGATGACATTAGTTTCGGTGATCTGAATATGAAATTCAATACCTTCCTGAATACTAAAAACAGGCTGTATCTTTCTTTTTATTATGGCAGGGATGGCTATTTCAATGCACAGGGATCAGATGATGCCTCGGGGATACAATGGAAAAACCTCTCCATGTCCCTGCGTTGGAACCATATCTTTTCCACCCGGCTGTTTTCTAATTTTACTTTTTACTCGGGGCAGTATGACTATGCGTTGGTTACCTCCCGGAAAGATGACAATGCCTGGCGATCGGCCATAGGTAATGCCGGACTGAAAACAGATTTCTCCTGGTACAGAAAAGCAGGCGAAACCTGGCGTTATGGCATGAACATAGGCTTTTACGGCGTGGATCCGGGTAACTTCAGGTACGGTGATCCGTATCTTAATCCTGGCCTGCTTGTGGTGTCGGAAAAACAAACCATGGAATGGAACCTGTATGGGGATTATGAAAAAAAAATGGGGGAGCACTGGTCCGTTGCCGCCGGACTGCGGGCTACGCTATGGCAGAACATGGGTCCTGTAACAGAGTATGCGTTTGATGAAAACCATAACCCTGTTGCAAAAAACGATTATCCACGGGGAAAAATCTACAATAGTTATTTCACGCCGGAACCCCGTGTAGGGGTTAAGTATAATCTGAGTGACCACACGGCTCTGAAAGCCGGCTACAACCGAAATGTCCAGAATATCCACCAGATCACCAACTCGGTCAGTCCGTTTACTTCGCTGGAAGTGTGGCTTCCCTCATCCGTGAATATCCAACCCCAGAAAAGTGATCAGGTTTCCCTGGGCTATTCCACCTTCTTTAAGAAAATAGGCGTGGATGTTAATATAGAAGGATACTATAAATATATGCAGAACCAGATCGATTACGAGTATCATGCTCAAATGTTGCTGAATCCTTTTCTGGAAGGGGAACTGCGCTTTGGCCATGCCCGGTCCTGCGGCATAGAGATCATGCTGAGAAAAGAAACCGGGAAATTTTCCGGATGGGCAGGCTATGCCCTCTCCAGAACCACGAAAAAAATCCATGGCATTTACCGGAATACCGAATATCCGGCTTTCAATGACCGTACCCATGACTTTTCCGTGTTTTTATCCTATAGATTTCTGAAAAGGCTTACCCTCTCGGCTACCTGGGTATATTATACCGGAGCTGCCTTTTCCACCCCTTCCTCCTTTTATTATTACCAGGGCTATTCGGTACCTGTTTATCGCAGTAAAAACAACGACCGTCTGCCTCCCTACCACCGGATGGATGTAAACCTGAACTTCCGTCTGAACCGGGAAGGGGCCGGATTCAAACACAGTTTGACCCTGGCCTTCTACAACCTGTATGGCCGGAAAAACCCCATCTCAATTTATTTTAACAAGACGCCCGGGGTTTCCGGAAAGTTGGTTGTGCCTGCCAACTATTTCCGGGAGCCATTCCTGGTACCGGCCCGGATGTGGTTGTATAGAATGGTTCCTTCCCTGAACTATAAATTCAGCTTCTGATGAAAAAATGGATTGTCATATTGATGGTGTTGCTGACCGGTTGCGAAGAGCAGATCCCCTGGGATTTACAGAACAAAGATGTGATGACGCTGATCGTGGACGGGATGATCACCAACGAGAGAAAGGCCCATCGTGTGACTTTGACCCTGCCCGTGACAGAGCTGAACAAGGTCCCTCTGCCGGTAACCGGAGCACTGGTAGCAATCACCGATGGAGATACGGTGTATGTACTGAAGGAATATCCCCCGGGCTCGGGAAACTATTATACCGACTCCACCGTGCAGGGTGTCATTGATAAGATCTATTATTTATATATCAAGATTGACAACCATGAATTCACCAGCGACGCGGCCCGTATGGTGCCGGTAGAGCCTTTGGAAAGGTTTGAAGCCCGGCAGGTGCATGAGAATCCCGCCCTGTATGAAATAATATACCGGGAGAGCCGGGACCCTTCCATGTTGCAGGTGTATATGGACTGGTCCTATCTGGTGTCACCGGATCAGAAAAGTAAAGCCAAAGCCTGGGTGCGGTATTATACCCTGAAAAGCATCGACGTGAATGAACTGTTCAAGCCTGCCGCTGAGCAGGTGGTCTTTCCGGCCGGCACTTATATCTACCGGCGTAAGCTCTCCTTGTCGTCTTCCTACCAGTCATTCCTTCGTTCTCTGATGATGGAGACCGAGTGGAAAGGCGGCGTGTTCGATGTCCTCCCTGCCAATGTCAAGACCAATATGCACAGCGGCGCCCTGGGCTTTTTCGCCGCTTGCTCCGTCGTTACCGACACCCTCGTTTTCCAACCTTAAGATACCCTGCCAGAGGATCACAGATCGTTAAATAATCCAAAATTCCGCACTGGAAAACCCAACATGCTTTCTATTGCGCAAACCGGGATAATTACTAATATCCAAATCGCATTTTTCGAAAATAGCTTGATCAAGGAGCATTGTGATTTTGATTTTTTTTGATACGTGATTTTCCCGAATGGGAATGCCTTTGCCTGATGATCCTTTGTAATATCCGCACAAATCTGCTTACTCTGCGAAAAAAAATATAAAAAATCAACCCTTGCATAAGGGTAATCTCTTTTTCATGTGTTCTAGGATTGAGAACGATAAAAATGAATCAAATTGTTAACCATTAAAAATTAAAGTCATGAAAAAGTTAAATGTTTTATTTCTGTTAGTTTCAGTTTCTTTTCTCTTGTTCACGACCTCGTGTCAGAAAGACCTTGTTCCCACGCCGCAACAGGATGATATTCTTCCTGAGAGATTTGGTGTAACGATCACTCCCTCATTGAGCTATGAGCAGTCCACCCTGAAAAGTACCGAGGTGGATACCCTCAAAGGGAACATGATCTATGAACATCTCGGGAACTTCATCCATGTGGGTGACATGGGCGCCAGGGTCGTAGGCGGGATGATCAACGCCATTCGGGTTTACCATATCAACAAACCCATGTCTTTTTCCTTTACCAGTGATGATGACGGTCGTGTCAAGAATGCTGTGGTGACGGCCGATGTCACGTATGACAACGAACGCTGGGAGTTCGGGATGACTCTCACCGACGCCGAATCGGAAGGCAATGACGATGGCGGCAAGGCCCTGCAGATCTTCTGGAACAGAAGTCCTGTAAAAGGGATTGCCATCATGAAACCTTATAACATCAACCGGGATGAAAACGCCGGTAATACCGATGAGATTTTCCGTATCGATTACAGCGAAGCCCGCGACCATGGTTATGATGCTGAGATGACGGTTTATGCCGCTTACCTGCCGGTGGCCGATCCTCTGGAAAATCCCTGGTCTATGAGCGCTCTGAAGATGTTTGCCGGTAAAAAGGGCCACATCATTGACGTGTACGGCAATTCCTCCCATCCCAATGGTGTGCTGATCGCAGGTCATGCAGGCTATACCTACTCTTTCATCGCCTCGGGGGATAACGACAGTGACCTGGGTGTGGCTGAAGTGGGACTGCCTCCTTACAACCTCGACGAACCGAGTCGCAACATCCTGCTGGGTTACTACTCACTGAAGAATGTGATTACCCGTGAGATCTATGAAGTATGGCCAGGCATCGACCCGGAAAGTGTTCAGGCCTTCCTGTACAATGCTTCGGCCCCCGGATATTTCGACGCCAGCGGTTTTGTATCAGGGGGAACGGCCCCCGGTACGGGCTACGAAAGACTCACCCCGCGTCTGCCATACCTGAGTCCTTTCAACCCCAAAGAGGTCACCCACCTCACGATCACCTTCAAGGACTAATCAACCATAAACTCCCAGGAAAAATCCCGGCTTCACGCCGGGATTTTTTTTACCTACGTAGGACACTACGTAGGAGCAGTATTGTTTGGCGTTTCCGTGATCCGGGGTATGATCTTCTGCCGTATGACCCGGTTGTTTTCGTCGAACCGGAACGAGTGTTAACTTTCGTATAAAAGAACCGGATACTAAATGTTCCACCCTTTCTTTCCCGTTATTCAAAGTTTGTACTGAACCTGTATCCTTTCTTTTCCAGCATCCGCGAACCCAACGCAAAGGCCGATGCATATTTCCCGGCAGTGGAGGCGATACCCGTAGTCTGGTTTTTGTATTTGAAAAGTCCCTGGGGCTTACCACTGCAATAATAAACAGGACGCTGAAGATCAATACCATAATGAACAGAATCCCTATTGGGTAACCGGAAGCCCACATGGTCGCGGTCGTCCGCCACCTGGTTGAACAGGACTCCTTTTGCCGGATTCATTTTTACCAGCCAGTCGAGACCCCATTTTGCTTCATCAAGGATATCCGGAATCCCATTTTTACCGGGATCGCCATTGGCCTCGAAATGATCTCCGAAAGCAGCGGGGTTTTGCTGCCAGGCAAGACTGTCAGACTCTTGTTTCCTGCTTTCCATAGGCAAGACATTTACCGTTTTTACCCTGGTTTTGCCTGAACAACCGGATAATACCAGGGAACACAATAGAACTGATACTAATATACGAACCATTTTTTCAGTCCGGATTTATTGTACATAATTTACAAAAAATATTCTATGTACCCAAAAATATGGAAACATCTGCCTGCCTGCCTGCAGATTTACCTACCGTGGGGCAGGTATCTTCAATAGAGATGACAATTATTTAGATCCCCAAACCATGCACTCATGGCCAATGCATAATTCATAACCAATAATTCATTACCATAAACCGGGTACGTGCAAACATTATGTTTGTCTATTCGAAAATTTCAGGTAATTTAGGGTAGTGAAACAAGCAACAAGATACAAGGAAAAATGACGCAGAACCCTTGCCTGCCGAAGTGCCGGTAAGGCTGGGATTCATTCATATCTATTGACTGTAAATTTTTTTGTATGAACCAAAAAATACCTATACTTCCTGACGTTCTCACAGGCCTCTATACCGACTTCTATGAGCTGACGATGATCCAGGGGTACTTTCTGGAAGGGAAAAAGGAGGAGAAAGCCGTTTTTGATTATTTCTTTCGTTCCAATCCCTACCATGGCGGATATGTCATTTTTGCCGGGTTGGAGAACCTGTTATATCTGCTGAACCATTACATATTTACGCCGGAATCGCTGGATTATCTTGCTCATCAGGGTTTTCGGGATGAGTTTCTGAAATACTTGGCCGATTTTCGTTTTCGCGGAGATCTCTGGTCCGTGCGGGAAGGAGAGATTGTCTTTCCCAATGAACCGATTGTGCGGGTAGAAGGGAACATCATGGAAACGCAGGTGATAGAGACCTTGCTGCTAAATGTTCTGAATTTTGAATCTCTGGTGGCTACCAAAGCTTCCCGTATCCGTGAGGCAGCCGGAAAGGAGGCGCTAATATCGGATTTCGGAATGCGCCGGGCACAGGGTATTGCTGCTCTTCAAGCCAGCAGGGCTGCTATTATCGGAGGGTTTAATTCCACTTCCAATGTGGCGGCGGCATTGCTTTTCGGACTGGAGGCTACCGGGACCATGGCTCATTCATGGATACAGAGCTTTCAGGATGAACTGACAGCTTTCAGGAAATATGCAAACCTGTATGAGGACCATTGTGTGTTGTTGGTGGATACCTATGATACGATCAACTCCGGGGTACCCAATGCGATCAGGGTAGCCAAAGAACTGGAAGCACGGGGGAAAAAACTGCGGGCCATCCGTCTCGACTCGGGGGATCTGACTTACCTGAGCCGGAAAGCCCGGAAGATGCTTGATGAGGCAGGACTGGACTATGTAGCGATCATCGCCTCAAACCAATTGGATGAGTGGATCATCCGCAGTTTGGAAGAGCAGGGTGCCAGGATCTCCAGTTTTGGCGTAGGTACCAGACTGGTGACGGGGCATCCCGATGCCGCCCTCGACGGTGTGTATAAAATCAGCGAAAACAACAGGCGGCCTGTCATGAAACTGTCTGAGAACATCCAGAAGATGACCCTGCCGGGAAAGAAAAATATCCTGCGTTTTAAAAATGGGGAGGGAAAATTCGGGGGTGATGCCATTATCCTGGATGAAGAAAACGGCCCGGTAAGTGAATTCTATCATCCTCTGTTTCCTGAAAAGAAAAAAAATGTAAAAGGATTTTCCTTTGAACGTCTTCTCACCCCGGTGATGACAGAAGGGGAAATAAGGATTCCCAAGGTGCCTGTCCAGGAGATTGCCGCTTATGCCAGATTCAGAATGAGCGTCCTGGATGACAGTCATAAAAGGTTTGAAAACCCACATGTCTATAAGGTGGGGATCAGTAAGAGGCTGATGAATTTGCGTGATGCGGTAAAGAAAGAGATACAAAGAAAATATAAGTAGAAATCCGGAATCAGAAAAGTATAACTCCTAACCAATAATTAACACAGTCATGAAAAAAGCATTGATGGTCATTGATGTACAGAACGATTTCTGTCCGGGCGGGGCATTGCCCGTACCGGGAGGAGACCAGGTCGTTCCGGCAATCAACCGGTTGATGGATAAGTTTGACCTGGTGGTAGCTACGCGTGACTGGCACCCGGAACAGACGGCCCATTTTGAGAAATGGCCGGTACACTGCGTGCGGAACACCTCCGGTGCACAGTTTCATCCTGATCTGGATACGTCAAAGATCGATAAGATAATATCCAAAGGAACCGGGACAAAAGATGACGGTTATTCGGCTTTTGAGACGGAAGAGCTTGATCTGGCCGCCTGGCTGCGGGAACAGGGTGTGGAAGAACTGTATTTCACCGGACTGGCAACGGAATATTGTGTCAAAGCTTCTGTCCTGGATGCTGTGGGACACGGCTTTAAAAGCTTTGTGATCACTGATGCCATCCGGGGGATAGATGTTAACCCCGGAGATATTGACAAGGCACTGAAGGAGATGAAGGAAGCGGGAGTGGGCATCCTGGAAGCGTCGAAGATCTGCTGATAGCGGTAAGGGTAATGCTTCATTCTCCGGATGAGCATGCGTGAGGCGATGGTCATACGCTCGCTGTCGCACGCTGTCATACAATGGTCATGCGCTCGCAATAGCTACATGATTATGCACTACTACCGTATAACTACTGTGTAACTACTGAATGACCACTGAATGACTATTGTTTTTCCGGCTCTTCTCTTTTCAGCCTGTGGTCCAGCATCTCTTTAATGACTGGTTCCAGGTTCTCGTACCGGTAACTTTTGCCGGAGCGGTAATCGCTGACGGCATGTTTGGAGAAATCTATGAACAAGGTCTGTAAAGCAGAGTCCACGACGATGCCGGTAGGATCATTGTGGAATGTGGGCATGTATTCCATGCATGTAACATACGGATGGACGTGAAGGGTGTCGAGCAATGAAATACCGTCAATACGGTATTGGGGTGTTATTCCTGAAAGGTCCAGGATGGTGGCAAAAATATCCGCCTGGGAGGAGAGCTTGTTTCTGTTTCTTTCCAGAATCCGGTGTTGTATGGTATCCTGCACAGGGGGAAAAACGACCAGGGCATTGTGCCACACATCCGGTTTGAAATTATCGTTAAAGCGACCGTTCAGTCCGCCGAAGTTCTGACCATGATCCGGGGTAAAAAACATATAGGTGTTCGGGAACATACTGTTTAGGTATTGATAAAGGCGAGTCAGATAAATGTCTGTTACGATCAGGGTGTTGTCAAATGCATTGACACAGTTGGGTGACTCTTCCGGGAGAAAACGTTTCAGGCTGTCCGGAGAATGGATGTTATAAGGATAATGACTTCCGTCCATCTGCACTACCAATAGAAAAGGATTACCGTATTGTTCGAGGAAACGGTACAGGTGAGGCAGTACCACGAGATCATCTGCTCCCTTATGCACATCTACGTTGCTGCTGAAATAAGAACCGTCTTCCAGCAAATCAATGTGGCCGTCGTCGAAATATTTATCCAGGTATCCCCAATGAAGATCCTGCGCCGAAATAAAAAGGGTATGATATCCGGCAGCTTTCATATAGTCGAACAGGGAAGGATAGCGGAAAAAAGCTCCTTTGGGATCAGGCCCTTCCAATCCAACCAGCATATAGGGGACACTAAAACGGGTCTTGTTCCCGATGGAAACGGCTTTGTTAAGCGGGATGATCTTTTTCTCTTTGCATAATGAGTCAAGCAGAGGGGTGGTTTTACGTTTGTACCCGTACAGACTCATATGGGAAAGTACCTGTGATTCTCCTACCACGAAGACAAAATTGGGAGGATTCTCCAACGGTGTTACTGGCGATACCGCTACCCTGTCCGGATGAATGGTTTTGTTATTGCTGACCATTATATCCTCCGTTAACGTGTTGTAGAAAGAAAAAGTGCTGTGCTGAAAATTAGAAACACTGTACCAGTGAAGCAGGAAAAAAATGAAGAAACCCAGGAAAACCAATATATCAGGAATAATAATCCATTTTCTGCGGGGCCTGAACCGGAAAAGCATCATTCCTGCCAAAGCGGAAAAAAACACCAGATACAGAAGGAGCAACAGGTTCAGATTGGCGGCCGAGGTCCCTGCTACCATTCCGGGTGATTCAAAGAATATGGAAAATATGGAAGGAGAAAGGAATTTTTTATAGATCCAGAAATAGTTGCCTTGAATGACAAGCGGGAAGATAA
>JAGGWN010000091.1 GCA_021157415.1 Bacteroidales bacterium
CCGGGGCAGAGAATATAAGGTCTGAAAAGGACCGAAAGTTCAAAGCCCGGAAGCCGAGTGATCCCAACGAAAGAAGGGATTGCAGAGCGGAAGCCATAATAACTGTAGCTTGGCCCGTTCGCACGGATCTACGGATTCGTCAACGGGAAAATGGGAAGCGTTCTTCACCGAATTCTTCCCATTTTTGTTTTTAAATAATCAATGAAATATGCTTTTTAATTTCTGAAAAAAATGTATAAATTATCAACAAGGAGAGCTCAGACTTGATGGGCAGGTGCGGATTTTACGGTCTGACAGTAGTCTCATCAGAATATACTCTCCCGGGCTGTGGTTTTGGAGTGTCAATTTAATTTACTGCCTATGTGCTTTACTGTATCAGTGGACCTGCCGGGGGAAGAATTGGAAAAACGTTACGATGTGTCTTTTCCCGATAAGCTGGCTTTTAAACCGGGCTATTTTTTTTCTGCTTTTACTCATCCTGCACTGCCTGTGATCACCTCAGAAAATCCTGGACAGGTATCCTTTGCACGGTGGGGACTCATCCCTGGATGGGTCAGATCGGGCGAAGAAGCCGGGAAAATACGGGATAAAACCATAAATGCCCGGATGGAAACCCTTTTCCGAAAACCTTCCTTTCGCGGAGCTGCCGGAGGGCAACATTGCCTTGTTCCGGTATCCGGTTTTTATGAATGGCATGAGCACCAGGGGAAAAAATATCCTTTTTTTCTTCATCTGAAAAAGGGAAAAAGTTTTGCTTTGGCCGGACTGTTTGATAAATGGCTAGATCCCGGTTCCGGGGAACTTATCCATACCTTTGCCCTCATTACGGCACCTGCAAGCCCGTTGTTGTCACGTATCCATAATACACGCCGGAGAATGCCGGTTGTATTGGAACGCGAAAAGGAAAAAGACTGGCTCAAGACCCAGGCCAACCCGGAAAACCTGCCTTCCCTATTGTCGATACCCGGAGATGAAGTTTTCGACTATTATCCGGTCTATATCAAAAATGCAGTTAAAAACCCACAGGATCCCTCTGTGATCCGACCCCATGACTATGGTTTTGACCTGACGGAGAACACTCTGTTTTAAGCGGCTTTCATGCTGTACTCCGGTGTAGTATTTTTATCGATGGATTTTTTTTTACAATTTTGCCCACCTTATATTGTATCAAAAAATAAATTGACCCCATGAAGCACTCTATCAGTATTGTCCTGACTCTTTTATTTTTTTCTTCCGTATTTTCTTATGGACAGAAGGATTTGTATATAACCAGCGGAGGTGAGTTCCTGTTTCAGTTTTCACAGACCGAGGAAAACGGGCAGCCGCTGAATGATATCATGAGGTTTACCTTGTTTTTTCATGCCGGGAATTACCTTCATTATGATTTTTCAAAGAAAGCCGGGTTGTATTCCGGATTGGCCGTCAGAAATATCGGATATATTCATCAGGAGGTCGGTGAGGGCCAGCAGATCATAAAGATAAAGCGCAGGTCTTATACCCTCGGGGTCCCGTTGGCAATGAAAATCGGAAATATGGATGGGATGTATTTGGTTTTTGGGGGAGAGTACGAGTGGTTGTTTGCCTATAAAGAAAAACGTTTTGAAGGGAATGTGAAATCCAAATATGTGGACTGGTTTTCCAACAGGACCCTTCATTTTATTCCTTCTGTATTTGCCGGTGTTGAGTTTCCGATGGGTTTCAATATTAAAGTGAAATATTACCTGAAGAACTTTATGAATAATAATTATCGGGCCTATGACGGAACATTGCCCTATGAGAATCATGATGTTCGGATCATCTATGTTTCCCTCTCTATGAATCTGGTAAGATGGCATGTAGGAAAACCGGGCGGATCTGAAAAGAAAATGGAGTTTTTTACCCGCCGTTGACAGGGTCTTATCCTCCCTGGGCAACAAAATAATAAGTGATTGTACCTTTTTGTTTATCCGGAGCATCCAGATCAATGTCAAAACGGCTGAAACGGGCTGCGCGTAAAGCCGCTTCATACAGACACGGATTATGATCCGACTTGTTGGTGTCAATGGATGCTTCAATGACCTTCCCGTTCTGGTTGACAACCACATGAACGATCACGACACCTGAACCTTCACACTTGTATATCGGGATAACCAAATTGCGTGCAATGCGACCTGCCAGGTTGTATTTTACCCGTGTAGGTCCGGAGTAATGACTGGCCATAATTTCCGACTGGGCCAGCGAATCGCCCGGTAACGTTTCTTCTTTGACACGAAGCTTGTTGCGCAGGGCCTGTTCTATTGCCGCCTCCTCCATTTTTTGTTCATCTATGTAATTATCCTGAGTTAACTGTCCCTGCCGGATCATTTCTTCCTTTACCTGGTCAATATATTTGTTGATGTCAAAATCTTCCTTTTTCTTCATGGCTTCATTCACCGGTATATCATGAATCCATTTTTTAAGTTGTTCGTCAGGGACAAGCGGTTTCTCCTTTTCTGTATTCCCTTGTTCTTCCGGTGTTGGTTCCTGTTCAAAAGTGATGAGTATGGGTTGTTTTTCAGGTTCTTTCAGGGAGGATAGCTTAAATATCATAAAAAAAATGGCCAGCAGCAGGTGAACAATGATCGTCCCCAACACCCCGTAAATATGCCTGAAAAACCACTTCTTCAGGGCTTCGCATTGTCTTTTACCGGATGCAATGATATTTTCGTATTGTTTGCTGATCAAAAGTCTGTTTTTTTAACCGTGCGAAATTAATAATTATTATGCCGGGAAAATAATATTATACGGATTCCTTATCTTCGCTGTTGAAACAGACGGGTCTCACAGCTAAATTCAGAAAGATTATGGCTGAACATATTGTGATATACCAGATTCTGATTCTGGCCATACTGATTGCAGTCGGCTTCCTGGCTGTCCGTACGGGATTGATATCCATGAATATAAAAGAGGGTTTATCACAACTGGTCTTTAAGCTTACCCTGCCTCTTCTGATATTTACTAAAATTTCCGTACTGCGTTTTAACAGAGGTCTATTGTTAAACAGTCTGTGGTATTTTCTGCTGGTTTATCTGGCTATGTTGTTGATGTTGATCATCGCCTTTATTTCAGTGCGCTTGTTTCGGTTTAAGGGGGGTGAAACAAGGGTTTTTATGGCTCACAGCTTGTTTGGGAATATTGTTTTTCTTGGGTTTCCGTTAATGG
Organism: Bacteroidales bacterium; assembly: GCA_021157415.1. Classification (GTDB taxonomy): domain Bacteria; phylum Bacteroidota; class Bacteroidia; order Bacteroidales; family VadinHA17; genus DRPN01. The sequence continues at coordinate 3,181 of JAGGWN010000091.1, forward strand.
ATGCATTGTTCCCGGGAGGAAAAGGAATTCTTTATGCTACCCTTTATCACTTGGTGTCCAGCACATTGCTATGGACACTGGGCGTTTATTTACTGAGTCGGGGAGAGCGTCTTTCCTGGCGGGGGTCTGTGAGAAAATTATGGAATCCCAATACATTCGCTTTCCTGACAGGATTGTTTTTTGCTTTTTTTCATATTGACCTGCCGGAGGTTTTTATGGATACGTTCGGCAAACTCGGGAATACTACCATATATCTGTCTATGATCTATATTGGCATCCTTTTGTCGGTGCTTACACCACGCGATTTTTTAAGATATCCCAAAGTAATCTTACTGTCCTTTAACAAGTTGTTGCTTGTTCCCGTGTTTTTGATGCTGATTGTTATGACCCTGGTGCATTATTTGCACATACCATTGACAAAGACGGCTTTTTCTGTACTGGTACTGGAAACAGCTATGCCGTGTATGGCCAATGTCGTGATCCTTGCCAAAGAGTTCGGTAGTGATGATGTGCTGGCCATGAAGAATGTTTTTGTGACTACGTTGTTGAGCATATTTACCCTGCCGCTTGTTTTGTGGTTGCTGCAAACTTTTTATTGAGAACGGAAAGAATAATTGGCATACGTTGGCCATACAGTAGTCATACGGTTTTCATACAATGATTGGTATGGAAATTAGCAGCCTGCGGTTACGAAATTAGTATGCTTTGCATACGAAATTCATAGACGTGAAAAATAAAATTTCGTCACGAAGTGACCAATTTCGATCTGAACGAAGTGAAGATAAAATTACGTTCGCAAGCGAACTAATGACCATTGCATGACAGCGAACACCGTGAGTGGATGACCATCGTCTCCTGTCTTCCTGAAAGTGTCGGGTTATGAAATGTTATGTATTCCCTGACGTTCAAGAAAGTTTATTCCCTGTTTGTATCTTTTTAAAAAAATTTTGCGGATATGCTGTTTCACTGAGAAAAAATTTATGTAGGTTTGAAATGGTCTTTTAAGGATTTATTAAATTTCTGATTATGTACACATTAATAGATGGAAAAGCTACGGCGGCAAAGATGCGTCGGGAAATTAAGGAAGAGGTGGACCGGATACGGCTGAACCGGGAAAAGGTCCCTCATCTGGCGGCCATCCTGGTAGGCCATGACGGTGCAAGTGAAACCTATGTGACAGCCAAGGAACGAGCCTGTCGGGAGGTTGGGTTTGATTCTTCCGTTATACGCTTTGAGGATACGGTTTCGGAAACGCAATTGTTGAAAAAAGTACGGGAGATCAATAAAGACCCTGCCATTGACGGCCTGATTGTTCAGTTGCCGCTGCCCCGGCATATTGATGAACAAAAGGTTATCGAGACCATTGCACCGGAAAAAGATGTGGACGGTTTCCATCCGGTGAATGTCGGTCGTATGGTGATAGGTCTTCCTTCCTATATTTCTGCCACACCTGCCGGCATTCTTGAATTGATTCGAAGATATCATATCGAGACGGAAGGAAAACATTGTGTGGTGATAGGCAGAAGCAATATCGTCGGGAAACCGATGAGCATACTTCTGGCACGCAAGGATTACCCGGGGAACTGTACGGTGACGGTTTGTCACAGTCGCACGCACGATCTTGCCGGGATTACCCTGCAGGCTGATATTATTGTGGCTGCGCTGGGAAAAGCCCGCTTTCTCACCGGGGACATGGTGAAAGAAGGAGCGGTGATCATAGACGTGGGCATTACCCGGTTGCCTTCGGATAAAACCAAATCGGGGTGGAAATTGTGGGGAGATGTAGATTTTGAAACGGTTGCACCCAAAAGCAGTTTTATTACTCCTGTGCCGGGAGGCGTCGGTCCGATGACCATTGTTTCCCTGCTGAAAAATACATTGCTGGCTGCCGGCAAAATGATCTACCGGTAAGGATCGTAAAAAATATTTTAACCATTAAGACGGAAATATTATAACTTTGCACCAGATATTTATGAATTATGAGAGAAGAGGCTGAAGGATTTCTGTGGAACGAAAGAGGGGATAATCTTGTCCGGCGATTTGAGAAAATGCGGAAAGAAGGCACTTTTCGTTTTATGGACGTATCTGATTATGAGGAGATCATAAATACCTATATGGATAAGGGAGAATTGGAAAAAGCCGGGCAGACAATCAAACTGGCCCTGCACCAGCATCCGGGAGCCCTCACAATTCGCCTGAGAAAAGCAGACTTGTTGATTTCTCTGGAGGAATATGAAAAGGCTCTTGAATTGTTAAACCTGCTCACTCATCTGGATTCTCAGAATTACGAAGTCTTTCTTCTCAGAGGTCTTGCATGCATACATCTGGGCCGAAAGGATGAAGCCATCCTTGATTTTGATACCTCGCTCGAATTGGGGGATGAAATGGCGGGCGATATTGCTTTTCAGATAGGGAATGAACTGGAAATAGCCGGAATGTATGAAGAGGCTCTCGTTTATATGATCAGGGCTTATGAGATTAATCCGGAAGATGTATCGGTGTTGTTTGATATGGGTTTCCTTTATCAGCAACTGGGAAAGGATGAGAAGGCTCTTTCGGTTTACCGGAAATTTCTGGAAGAAGAACCTTTCGATGTGACTGCCTGGGGAAACTTGGGACGATTATATCTCAAACTGGAAAGGTATGAGGAGGCGCTGGATGCATTTGAATATCTTCTGGCTGTGCAGGAAGACAATCCGGAAGGGTTGTTTTACAAAGGACGTACCCTGATGCATATGGGCCGTTTTCAGGAGGCGAAAGAAGAATACAGGATCTACGTCTCCAGGTCTCCGCACGATATGGAAGGAATGATCAACCTTGGTACCTGCTATCGCGAAAACAAGGAGTATAGCCGTGCGCTCACCTGGTATAAAATGGCTGTCGAGGAAAGTCCGGATAATCCGTTGCCTTATTTTCTGATCGCCGAAGTTTACGGATTGCGGAATAAGTGGGAAGATGCTGAGATCTATTGCCGGAAAGCCCTGGAACGTGACCATGAAGACGATGCATTCTGGCATTTGCTGTATTATATTTATGAACACACCGGAACACTACGCAAACAGATAGAGGTAATGGATACCCTTACTGCCCTGGTTCCGGACAATATTTCTTACTGGCTGGAATACCTGTTGTTGCTGTATGACCTTCCGGGAAAAAGAGAGTTCGAGGGGATCCTGAAAAGAGCCCTTAAACATCTTCCGGAAGCGGCAGAATTGTATTATCTGAAGGGAATTGTCCGTTTTCAGGAGGGGAGATATGCGGAAGGAGAAGAAAATTTTCACAGGGCCTGGTCCTACGATCCGGAGAAGCTTGACTGGTTTTTGGAAAAACTCCCAGGGATCTTGCAGATCCCTGAGGCTCAGGAATATATTCAACATTTAAAAATAGAATAATATGAATTATCAACTTTCCCATCTGCCCGGACGTACCGGAAAACCTCGCGAGAGTGGACTGACAATGGTTATGGATAAAGGTTTGTCTTTACGGGAGGCAGAAGATGTGGTACAGGTGGCGGGTGATTATATCGACCTGCTTAAACTGGGTTTCGGAACTTCTCTGATCACCCCCAATCTGAAAGAAAAACTTAAAATATACCGGGATGCCGGTTTTAAGGTTTACTTCGGAGGAACGATGTTCGAGGCTTTTGTGATCCGCGGAGCTTTTGATGAATACCGGAAATACCTGGATCTTTTTGATATGGAATATGCTGAGGTATCAGATGGCTCGATCATCTTACCTCATGATGAAAAATTGGGATACATCAATAAGCTATCCGCACAGGTGACAGTCTTATCTGAAGTGGGAGCCAAAACTTCGGATATTCCCATTCCGGATTCGGTATGGGTCGGGTATATGAAATCGGAGCTGGATGCAGGTTCCTGGAAAGTGATCGGGGAAGCACGCGAGAGCGGGACCATCGGCCTGTATCACAAAGATGGTTCCGCCAACCGGAGCCTGATAGATGATATCATACAACACGTAGATATCAATAATGTGATCTGGGAAGCACCCAACAAAGGTCAACAGGCCTGGTTTATAAAACTGCTCGGCGCAAATGTGAATGTGGGAAATATCGCTCCCAATGAGGTGATATCTCTGGAAGCATTGCGACTGGGTTTGCGGGGGGATACTTTCTATCGTTTTCTGCCCGAAGATATGGGCCTGAAGTAATCGGTTTTATTAATCTTTTCTTACTTTCTTCCCTGTCCCGGCAGGAGAACAGGGGGAAAATACTTAACCAAAAAGAGAAGTTGTGAGGTGGCATGAATATATTGTTTTATTTTTAAAAGGTATTGCCATGGGTATTGGCAATATTATACCCGGGGTTTCGGGGGGTACCATTGCCCTGATCACCGGGATCTATGAACGCTTTATTCATGCTTTCCGCTCTTTTGATGTGAAATCGGTCCGGCTTCTGCTGAAAGGAGACATAAAAGCTTTTTTGAAATATACCGATTTTGGGTTCCTGACAGCGGTTTTTGTGGGGATACTCGTCAGCATTATCGTTCTGGCTAAAATTCTGGGTTATACATTTAAATATTATCCGGTCTATACATGGGCCTACTTTTTTGGACTCATCCTGTCTTCCGTCTATTTTGTGGGAAAAACGGTGGAAAGATGGAATGTTGCTGCCGTTATTTCTATGATCACGGGGGTGTTGATTGCGGTGGGTATCTCTTTGTTTTCTCCTGCTACTCCCAACGATAATCCCTGGTATCTTTTGCTTTGTGGGATTGTGGCGGTGTGCAGTATGATGTTGCCCGGCCTTTCCGGATCGTTTGTGCTGGTGCTGATGGGTAATTATGAACTGATTTTTGTGGATGCGGTCAACAATCTTGAATGGGCAATCCTGATTCCGGTGGCAGTGGGGACCCTGATCGGATTGATAGGTTTTTCCCGTTTTCTTGCCTGGATCCTGAAAAATTACCGGAATGTTACCATTGCTTTACTTACGGGTTTTGTCATTGGTTCATTAAATTTATTGTGGCCCTGGCAAACGTCCGTGTACAATGAGGCAGGAACGCGTATTATTGCTTACAAGAAATTTATTCCGGAACACCTGGATGCAGAGGTGCGTTGGTCTCTGCTGATCATGCTGGCCGGGGTGATAACCATTGTTCTGTTGGAAGTGTTTGCTGCCAAGCAAGAAAAAGCCTGAGATCATGCGGAGATTCGGACTCATCGGATATCCTTTGTCCCATTCGTTCTCAAAGAGTTACTTTGCAGATAAGTTTTCCAGGGAAGGAATAAAGGATGCGGTTTATGAAAATTATCCCCTGGAAAGTATCCGGGAGTTACCGGAGCTAATACGCTCGGTGCCGGATCTGGAAGGTCTGAATGTTACCATTCCCTACAAGGAAAAAGCAATCCCTTTTCTGAACGATCTGACCGGGGAGGCGAAAGTTGTCAGAGCTGTGAATACCATAAAGATCAGCAGGACTGACGGAATCAGACTTACAGGATACAATACGGATGTGTGGGGTTTTGAGAGCACCTTGCAGCCTCTGCTGAAACCCTGGCACACTTTTGCCCTGATCCTGGGGACAGGAGGTGCTGCCAAGGCCATCGAGTATGTTCTGAGAAAGCTGGGCATTGAGGTGTGGTATGTTTCACGACATCCCCGGGGCGACAGAGCTATCCGGTATAATGAACTGACAGGTCTCATGCTGCAACGAATCAAACTTATTATCAACACGACGCCGCTGGGGATGTCCCCGGAAACGAATACATGTCCTGATATACCTTATCGTTTTTTGACTTCCGAACATCTTTTGTATGATCTGGTTTATAATCCGGAAGAAACCCTGTTCATGAAACTGGGAAAAGAGAGAAAAGCTACGGTGGTAAACGGGTTGCAGATGTTGAAAAAACAGGCGCAACGGGCTTGGGAGATCTGGAATGATGAATAGTAACTGGGAATAGATGATGCGGGAAAAGATGCCGGGTGTGGCATTTTGAAAATTCAGAGAGATTTGTAACGAAGAGATTGCAATATGGTTTTTTTGAGGAAGAGGAAAGAGCGGGAAATCAGAACGGTCAGGATCATGATCCGGATGTATTGCAAAGCAAAGCACCATCCGGAGGAATATTTGTGTGATTCCTGTGCAGAGGTATTATCTTATGCTACTATGAAATACCACCATTGTATGTTTGGCGAAAACAAACCCGTTTGTGCGGTATGTCCTGTACATTGCTACAACCAGGCTATGCGGGAACGCATACGGGAGATTATGCGTTTTTCCGGGCCGCGCATGATATTCAACCATCCGTTCATGGCTATAGATCATCTTCTTCTTCAACGTTGGTCAAAAAAAAACATGCACCTGTTTCTGGTGAAGGTGAAAGGGAAAAAGAAACGAAACGGCAATAAGAAACGGAACGGCAATCTTAAAAGTGCCTGATCCCGTTTATTGTCCACGCTATTTCCGCAACAGATATTCAGACAACCGGATGTTGTATCCCAAGGTCAATTTCTTTTGGTTTTGCCGAATTTCCCAGTCTTCCGGTTCACAGACTTTTCCAGCCTCTCCCAAAGCATCGGGTGCATTTGTGGTAGCCAGACGGAGATATTCATCCGGATTTTTCAGAGTCCTCTTCAACACTGCGAGGGCTTGTTTCTGGTCTTGCCCCGACACAATCAGTGCTTCTGCAGCCAGTATTTGAACATTGCCGTAAGGATCGAGCAGAGATTTTTCCGGTGCTTTGATAACTGTTGCAGGTTTCCGCGGCAACATGTACAACCCGGTTACACTCCAATACCTGATTACCGGATCTGTGTCTCCGGCATGCTTCAGGAAGAGATCCCGGTTGTTCAGGTCCCGGTCAATGGCATTGTTGGCCAGATCAGGCATCCCGTTCCTTTTCAGCGAGTCCAGAACGATTCCCATCTCCTCGTCCATCATTTGAAGGCAGTCATAATACCAGGCCCAGTCACTGCGACAGCTAGCGGTGTCAGGTTGATAGGGGGGAAGGGGCACGGTGGCGGGGTCATGATGAATATTTTTATGAAGGAAATGTGTGTTTTCATGAAAAATATGTAGGTTTGGGTTACTTTTTTTGCCATACCACCAAAATGTAAGTCATGTATCATACAAAAGCCGGTCGCAGCCCTTACCGTTGGGTTGTTCTGGGTGTGTTTGCCCTGATCAATATTATTGTTGAGATTCACTGGATTATGTTTGCACCGATAACCGGAGAAGCTGCTGCTTTTTATCATGTGAGTGTCCTGCAAATCGGGATGCTCAGCATGTTGTTCATGTTGGTGTATATCGTGATAAGTGTTCCGGCGTCCTATGTGATTGACACCTGGGGTTTGCGGGCAGGGTTGAGCATAGGTGCCGCACTCATTGCCGTTTTTTCTTTGTTAAAAGCTTGTTATCCCGCACAGTATAATGTGGTATTGATATCACAGTTCGGCCTGGCGGTGGCACAACCTTTTATATTAAATGCCATTACCAAGGTGGGAGCCAACTGGTTTCCGTTTGAGGAGAGAGTGATGGCAGCGGGACTGGGGACGCTTGCACAATATATTGGAATTATCCTGGCCATGGGTTTTACCCCTTATATCGTCTCAATAAATGGGATTGAAGGGTTAATGACTCTGACAGGTTGGGTGTCCTGGGGTGTGGTGATTCTGGTTTTTTTACTGGTACGCGAAAAGTCCCCTTATGCAGAAGAAGAAACGGTGTCTATTGTGAGGACGGATGTGCTCTCAGGTATCCGCTCTATTTTGAGAAACAGGGATATGATGTGGCTTTTATTGCTCTTTTTCATTGGTCTGGGAATGTTCAATGCGGTGACTACCTGGATAGAACAGATTCTTGCTCCCCGTGGTTTCAATGCCGAACAGGCAGGGATGGTAGGGGCCATTATGATGCTGGGAGGGATCATCGGAGCTTCGATTCTTCCGGTGTTGTCAGACAAGACAGGAAAACGGAAACCATTTATCCTCGTGGCTATGCTGGGGCTGTTGCCCGGACTTTTCGGACTGACTTTCGCGGGGACATACAGCCTCGTGCTGATCTCTGGTTTTATTATTGGTTTCTTTATTATGAGTGCCGGACCTATCGGCTTTCAGTATGGTGCCGAGCTTAGCTACCCGGCTCCTGAATCCACTTCGCAGGGACTCATGCTGTGGGTCGGACAGGTATCCGGAGTGCTTTTTATCTATGGGATGGATAAATTCAGGGCTGCTTCGGGGTCTATGACTCCTTTTATGATTATCTTCATGGTATTCACTCTTTTTAATGCTTTGATCAGTTTGCGGCTTAAAGAGTCGAAACTGGTCACACAACAGCTGGAAGTTCATGATGAAACCAGGTAAATTGCGTAAACATATAACTTGTAACAGATCATTATTGTTTTTGTAAATTTTATTTATAATGAAAAAAAACAGATTATTGCTTGTATGGTGTTTGTTCATGTTCTCCTTTTTATTGCCAGCCCAGACCATGTGGCGTCCGGCGGAGTGCTCTTTGCCGACAGCCTGGAGCGACAGTGTTTCTGTCGATCATCCTTGGCCGGAATACCCCAGGCCCCAGATGGTCAGGGATGCCTGGATGAACCTGAATGGTCTGTGGGAGTATGGAATCCGGTTACGCTATCAGGAAAAACCCTTGAGATGGGACGGAAAGATCAGAGTTCCTTTTCCGGTGGAGTCTTGTTTATCGGGGGTGCACCGGTCTGTTACGGCCAACCAGGTGATCTGGTATCACCGCGTTTTTAGTGTGCCTGAAAAATGGGATGGAAAAAGAATCCTGTTGCATTTGGAAGCTTCCGACTGGGAGACGAAAGTATGGGTGAATGGACGCTTTGTGGGAATCCATCAGGGGGGGTATGATCCTTTTACCCTGGATATTACCGATTATCTCTCCGGAGAAAAAGAACAGGATCTGTTGATATCGGTGTGGGATCCTACCGACAAAGGAACACAACCCCGCGGGAAACAGGTTAGTAATCCCCGGGGGATATGGTATACCTCTACTTCGGGGATATGGCAGACCGTATGGCTGGAGCCGGTATCTGCTTCCCGACTGAAAAGCTACCGGGTGTATCCTGATGTGGACAGAAAAAGCCTGGATATCCGTTTTACATTTGCCCATCCCGGACCCAATGATAAGGTGGAGGTTACGGTGCTGTACAAGGGCAAAGCCCTGATCACGGCTCAGGCGGAGGGGAAAGGTGAGCTGAAAGATATTCCTTTAAGTGAGGTGCATCTCTGGACCCCCGAACATCCTGAATTATATAATCTGGAGATAAAATACGGAAACAGGGATGAAATATTCGATGAAGTGAAAGGATATTTCGGTTTACGAAAAGTCAGTCTGGGGAAAGACCGCAAGGGTGTCATGCGGATCCTTTTAAACAACCGGTTCGTATTTCAGAACGGACCGCTGGATCAGGGGTTCTGGCCTGATGGGATCTATACCTCCCCCACGGAAGAAGCCATGAAATATGACCTGGAGATGATCAAAAAGATGGGGTTCAATATGCTTCGTAAGCATGTTAAGATCGAACCCCGCCGGTATTATTACTGGTGTGACAGGATGGGTATTCTGGTGTGGCAGGATATGCCCAGCGGAGACCGGTATATAGGTCCCAAAGATCCCGATATCGTCAGATCGGCGTATTCGGCCCGGCAGTATAAACAGGAACTGGCCCGTATGATCGTAACCAAATTCAATCATCCTGCTATCATTATGTGGGTAGCCTTCAATGAAGGCTGGGGGCAGTTTGATACTCCGGGTATTGTGGATTATATCCGCAGCCTCGATCCCACACGTCTGGTAGATGCAACCAGTGGCTGGTCCGATCGCGGGGTGGGGGATGTACTGGATGTACATCACTATCCCAATCCCATAGCTCCTGATGCTCAGCAAGACAGAGCTATCGTACTGGGAGAATACGGGGGACTGGGACTGCCGGTCCCGGGTCATACCTGGGTGAAGAAAAACTGGGGATACATTAAAATGAAGGGTGTGGAGGATCTGCAGAAAAAATATCAGACTTTCTTTAACCGGATTTTAATCTATAAAAGTAAACCCGGTCTGAGTGCTTGTGTCTATACGCAGACTACCGACGTGGAAACGGAGACAAACGGCCTGATGACTTATGACCGGAAAGTGATAAAATTGGATCCGGATTTTTTAAATAAAATAAATAAGAAAGCTTATAAGAAATAAAGAGTTTAACAGCGTTTGTGAATCCTCCTTCAATCTTTCAGACTGTCTCCCATGCAGGTGCCCACAAACCGTGCACTTTCGATCCAGGGATGATGGGGTGGTACGGTTTTTTTCTTGCCTACAATTTTTTCCAGAGGTACAGGTATCGCTTTTTTCCCTTTGGAAGCTACCATGATGCCGAACTGTCCTTCATGGACAAAACGGACGGCAGCAGTCCCGAGACGTGTAGCCAGTAACCGGTCGGCAGCCGAAGGAGATCCTCCCCGTTGCAGGTGTCCCAGGATGGTGACCCTGGATTCCAGACCGGTGATTTCTTCCAGTTTCTTTGCCAGACGCATGGTGTTGTTGGCATGCAGATTGTTGATGTCTTTCAGGTCGTTTTTGATTTTTTCCTGTTCCGACGGATCCTCTGTTTCTTTTAGTTTTTTCTCCAGATCCAGTCTGAGAGTATGAATGTTTTTTGATTCGCTTCCCTCGGCGATGGCGACGATGCTGAAATTTTTTCCGGCACGGCTGCGTTGGAGAATGGATTCCACCACTATATCTGTGTCATAAGGGATCTCAGGGATCAAAATTACGTCGGCACCACCGGATACGCCCGCCCCCAAAGCCAGCCAGCCAGCCCGGTGTCCCATGATCTCCACTACGATGATCCGGTGATGAGAGTGAGCTGTACTATGCAGGCGGTCAATGGCTTCAGTGGCAATGCTCAGGGCCGTGTCAAAACCGAAAGTTACATCTGTGCCGGCCACATCGTTGTCAATGGTCTTGGGCAGGGTGATGATATTCAGTCCGTGTTTGTGCAAATGATACGCATTTTTTTGAGTTCCGCCACCCCCAAGACATAACAGGGCATCCAGGTGATGTTTAAGATAGTTATCAACGATCACGTCTGTCATATCCATAATCTTGCTGCCTACCTGCATTTTATGAGGTTTGTCCCGGCTGGTGCCCAGAATTGTACCTCCGGCAGTTAATATGCCCGACAGAGCTTTGCTGTCCAGATCAATGAAACGGTTTTCCATCAAACCGCGAAAACCATCCCTGAAACCGATCACTTCCATACCGTAAACGCCGATGGCTGCTTTGCCGATAGCCCTGATGGCCGCATTGAGTCCCGGAGTATCACCCCCGGCAGTGAGAATACCAATCAATTTACCCATAAGAGAATATTTAATGTTTTCTCAAAGATAGTGAAACTGCTTAAAATTCAGAAGGGATATCTATCAGAATTTGATTGCGTAGTAAATCCACCTGTGTTTCCCGTTTCCGGATCAGATAAGGCTGTGTATTGATGAGCAGCACTTCGGCCGGACGGTAGCGGGAATTGTATTGGGAAGACATCATAAATCCATATCCCCCGGCATCACGGATACGTAAGACATCCCCTTCCCGTATGTTGGGGATCATCCGGTCGGTTGCAAAAGGATCCTGTTCACAAAGGTTCCCGTAAACATCTGTTAAGACAGGAGCCCCTTTTGGGTTGGATATATTCTCAATGTCATGCCAGGCCCCATACAACATCGGACGAATAAGATGATTGAATCCGGAATTGGTACCTGCAATAAGCATATTATTCTTTTTTTTTACGATCTCAGTCTCTACAAGAAGGCTGCCGGCACGGGCGACAAGAAACCGTCCCGGCTCAAACCATAGTTCAGGTTTCTTGCCGGACGAGATGTCCTGTTGATAGAGAGATAAAAGAATCTTCCCCAGTTCCTGCAGATTTGTTTCCGGGGCATCATGTTTGCCGGGAATATTATATCCCCCGCCAAAGTCCAGATATTTCAGATCCGGGAAGCTTTTGGCAAGATCAAAGAGAATGGAGGCACCCCGTTGAAAAAGAGTCGGTTGCATAATCACGTGGCTGGCGTGCATATGCAATCCGATCACCCTTATCCCGTAAGTATGAATGATCTTGTTCATTTCGTCCCACCGGGACAGCGGGATCCCGAATTTGGTTCGTTTCTGCCACTCCTGTTTTTCCGGATTATCCCGTTCGGTGATAAAATCAGGTGACACCCGGACAAAACATTTTGCCGCTGATCCGTAATGACGGCCCAGTTTTTCCAGGTTGCTGAGATTCTCTATGTTTATGATTATGCCCGTTTCAATGGCCTTTTCAATTTCATCAAACGAAACCATATTGGGGGTAAAAACCATCTCTTCGGGAGTAAAACCTGCCATCAGGGCCATTTGTATCTCGGCGGGAGAAACTGTATCCACGCCTGTGCCCAGTTGTTTCATCAGCTTTAGAACCGAAATGTTTGTCAAAGCTTTGGCTGCATAAAAAATACGGACAGGCAAGGCCGCAAATGCTCTGCGAAATATCATTACCTGCTCCCTGATAATATTGGCATCATAAACATATAAGGGTGTTCCGAACTGTTGTGCCAGCGAGAGATACAGCTTTCTTTCCGTGACGGAAGTGTTTGTGTGAGACATTGGATTTATGGTTTTGAAGGGTTTGCCTGATTACAGGCCATGAGAATCAACTCCCTGATGCGTTTCTTCTGCTCCGGCTTCTCCTGGTGAAGACAGTCCCGGATGTGCCAGCAGGCCATGCCCAGGGCTGTCCAGATAATATAAGCATCCAGACATGCTTTTTCGGCCGGAACCAAAGGCCTGATAGGCTCATAGGAGGAAAGGAAAAGATCGATTTTTCGCTTATCCGGTATGTTGTCTGTGAGACAGAACCCGTTCATTGCCATTCCTATGTCAAAAAGATATGTGTCAATGGCAAATTCTTCAAAGTCCAGAATGGCAACCAGGTTCCTGTTATCAAAAAGGGTATTGTCCGGAAACAGATCGCCATGGATGAGTCCTATGGGAAGCTCTTTTGACAGACAGGGCTCCGCTTTACGGAAACACTCGACCCACATCGCTATGAGTTCATTGTTCGCACATCTCCCCGATTCATGACGGGTGATCAGGCTAAAACACCGGGCAGGATCAATGCTGTTCTTTTTTTGAGGGACTTTGTCCGGGGGAATCGTGTGAAGCCTGGCCAGGGCCTCCGCTACCTGCCGGATCTCTTCGTCCAGAGGTTGGGGTTGCTTTCCGGAGAGGAACGGATAAACCATCACAGGAAAAGGCGTTGCAGGATGTATAACTTTTCCGGTCCGGTCCGGCAGGGGATAAGCGGTTGGGAAATTATGCTTTTGCAAAACTTGCATAAGCAGGACTTCTTTTTCAATGTTTTCCAACGATTGTTTCCGGCAGAACCTCACCAGGTACCGGCCCGTGTCCGTTTCCGCAATAAAATTGATGTTTGCAAACCCTCGGGATACCCGGCTGATCCGGTAAATCTTTCCGGTAGAATAGGAAGCCAGTATCTCCCGTGTCTGGGCTGTGTAATTTTCCGGCCTCATCAAAAGATAGTCATGTACATATCAGTTTCATAATAACTTATCAGAAATCTACGTAGGCACCTACGTAGATAAAAGCTTGCCGGTCAGGCGGCTTTACCTTTCAATGCTAATATAATTTTCGTAACTCTTACACACTTCTCCTGCCATTCTGATGGCTGTTTTTATAATTTCTTTCCATGCGGTTTCATTCAGACCCGCC
>JAGGWN010000072.1 GCA_021157415.1 Bacteroidales bacterium
AAAGCCGCATAAATACGGCAAAACAACGGCAGATATTATTATTTTTCGGACTTTTAAATCAGGACAGGATCATTACCATACCATGAACAAAAGCATTCTACGTCTGGCCATACCCAATATTATCAGTAATATCACTGTTCCCCTGCTGGGGATGGTTGATTTGTCGGTGGTAGGACATCTGGAGCAAGTGTATTTTATAGGTGCTGTATCCCTGGGTACAACCATCTTTAATTTTATTTTCTGGGGATTTGCTTTTTTACGTATGAGTACCAGCGGGATCACTGCGCAACTTTTCGGAGCCGGAGACAAATCCGGGACCACCCGCGCCTTACACCGGGCAGCACTCGCCGCATTGTTTTTCGGACTGATCATTCTTCTGCTTCAAGTTCCTATTGACAAGATCAGTTTTTATCTGCTCAATGGTTCGGACAGGACGGAATACTTTGCTTCCCGCTATTTTTATATCCGAATCTGGGCTGCACCCGCCACCTTATTATTGTATGTGCTGAACGGATGGTTTCTCGGGATGCAGAATGCCAGGTATCCTATGATTATTGCCCTGGTGATCAATACTATTAACATCGTCCTGGATTTTCTTTTTGTTTCGGGTTATGGTATGAACTCCGACGGCGTAGCACTGGGTACGCTTATAGCGAATTATTCCGGGCTGGCTGTTGGTATTTATTTCCTCCGTAAAAAGTATCCTGAAACATTCTGTTTTGAGGCATTCTCTTCTTTGTTGAACCTGAAAGAATTGAAGTCATTGTTTAATCTGAATCTCAATATTTTCATTCGTACGGTCTGCCTCATTGTAGTTTTTACCTTTTTTACCGCACGATCAGCGGTTTACGGAGATAACATCTTAGCTGTCAATACACTATTGTTGCAATTTCACATGTTTTTTTCCTATCTCATCGATGGTTTTGCATTTGCTGCCGAAGCTCTCGCGGGCAGATATGCGGGAGCTTCCGACCCTTTAAGACTGAAAAAAGCTATAAAAAGTCTGTTTACCTGGGGTCTGGTGATCAGCATTCCGTTTTCCCTGGGATATTTTTTCTTCGGAAGCAATATTTTTTCGATTTTGACTGATAACCAGACGGTGATCCGGATGGCCGAACCTTATTTTTTATGGATCGTAGTCATGCCACTGCTCTCTTTCCCGGCTTTTCTGTGGGATGGCATATACATTGGCACTACGGCTTCCAGGGGGATGCGCGATACCATGCTGCTTTCTACACTGGTTTTCTTTTTTCCGGTATGGTATTTTTCACAAAACACATTGGGCAATCACAGTTTTTGGCTGGCTCTCGCAATTTTTATGATCAGTCGTGGAGTAACAATGACTATATTTGCAAAAAAATATATCTTTAAAGATTCATTAATATCCGTATGATCATGTCTATCACCAAGGATATCGAGATCGAAGAGTTGGTAGAGAAAATTCCGGCTTCCGTTTCGTATTTAAGCAAAAAAGGGATTCGTTGTATCATGTGCGGAGAACCCATCTGGGGGACCCTCGAGGAAGCGGCCAGGGAAAAAGGGTTCTCGGACGAAGAAATAGATGTCTTTGTCAGCGAGATCAACGAACTGGGAAAAAAAGGAGAATCTCCCAGGCCGGCTGATCTGTCAAGGAAGATCAATCCTTTGGATATTTCCGAATAATACTTTCACCAAAAAAAATCATTATGATCTACCTTACCCGCCGGGAACGTTTTAACGCAGCCCATCGCATGTACCGGGAAGAATGGAGTGATGAAAAGAACTATGAAGTCTTCGGGAAATGCTCTAACCCCAATTGGCATGGGCACAATTATGAGCTCTTTGTAACCGTCAGGGGGAAACCGGACCCTCATACCGGACTGCTTATCAACCTGAAAGAAGTCAGCCGAATCATCCGGGAATACGTTATTGACCGGCTGGATCATAAAAACATCAACCTGGAAGTAGATTTTATGCAGGGGAAGATTGCTTCCACTGAGAATCTGGCCACGGCCATATGGGACGTACTCGAGCCGCACTTCAAATCGTTGGGGGTTGCCCTGCATACCATACAGATCAAAGAGTCTGAAAACAATATAGTAAAATATCAAAAAGATAAATAAAATGGAAATATTCAATAACGGAAATGCTATAGATTCTGAAAAAGGATATGTACGCATTGATCACTGGAATAATGAGCAAACGGAACAACTAATCTTTCATTATAAGGAGATTCTGAAGCTGATCGGGGAAAATGCCGCCAGGGAAGGATTACAGGACACTCCTATGCGGGTTGCCAAGGCCATTCAGTTCCTTACCCAGGGATACAATACAGATCCTTCTTCCATTCTAAGGTCGGCCATGTTTGAGGAGGATTATAAGGAAATGGTTATCGTGAAGGATATTGAGATCTATTCCATGTGTGAACATCACATGATTCCGTTTTTCGGAAAAGCACATGTGGCTTATATCCCCGACCGATATATTACAGGGTTGAGCAAAATCGCACGGGTGGTAGAAGCTTTTGCACGCAGGTTGCAGATACAGGAAAGACTCACCATGCAAATCAGGGATTGCATCCAGGATACCCTGAAACCGCTGGGAGTGGCAGTGGTCATTGAAGCTCATCATCTATGTATGATGATGAGAGGTGTGCAAAAACAAAATTCTGTTACAACCACTTCTGCTTTCACCGGCGAATTTCTGCATAAACAGGCCACCCGGGATGAATTTGTACATCTGGTCGGCTCCACGTTGCATTAATCCAAATATTCCGCAACAGAAAACCCAAAATGCTTTCTATTGCGGAACTTTATTACTTTTGCTGTCCGATGCGAAAACAAAAACTCTGAATTTATGACTGCACACGTATTTCCCGGTCAGGGGGCACAGTATCCGGGTATGGGCAAGGATCTGTACAAAAAATATCCGGCTGCCGGTGAGCTTTTTGAAAAAGCCAATAATATTCTTGGTTTCAGGATCACAGATGTTATGTTTGACGGCAGCGAAGAAGATCTGCGACAAACACGGGTAACCCAGCCGGCTATTTTCCTCCATTCCGTTGTACTGGTTCATCTGCTGGGAGATCATTTTTCCCCGGATGCAGTGGCGGGTCATTCTCTGGGCGAATTCTCAGCCCTGGTGGCCAACGGCACCCTGGCTTTCGAGGACGGTCTTACGTTGGTTCATTTACGGGCTCTTGCCATGCAGAAAGCCTGTGAGTTGTTTCCTTCAACCATGGCTGCTGTTCTGGGACTGGATGATAAGATTGTAGCAGAAGTATGTAATCAGATCGATGATATTGTGGTCCCGGCCAACTACAATTGTCCCGGGCAAGTGGTTATCTCCGGTACCGAGACCGGTGTTTACCGCGCTATGGAAGAGCTGGCTGAAAAAGGAGCCAAAAGGACGATAAAACTTTCTGTGGGCGGCGCTTTTCATTCTCCCCTGATGGAACCGGCACGCAAAGAGTTGTCTGACGCCATTGCCAACACGTCTTTTCACAAACCTTCCTGCCCCATCTACCAGAATGTTACGGCTCGGTCCACTACCGACCCGGAAGCGATCAGGCATAACCTGATCGAACAACTCACTTCTCCCGTACGCTGGACACAAACTGTACAGAACATGATCCATGATAGGATCACCCGTTTCGTAGAAGCAGGACCGGGAAAAGTGTTGCAAGGGTTGATACGAAAAATAGACCGTACTGTCGAAACAAGCAGTCTTACCCTGCCTGAGCATTAGGTTTTCGAAGAATCTGCTCTACTCCCGGTTTCAGCGCCACCCCTGTATTCTTCCGGCCGTCTATCTTAATCAGCACAGGCTCCTTGAACCGGACGTGCCGGATATATTTTGTTTCAAAAACGGCGGGTTGCCTGTTCAGATATTCCAGATCCAGGTATCCTTTGTTTTCATATGGGTTCACGGTAAAGTATCCCACCCTGAAAGAGGTCAGGTTCTGGAAAAAGTGTGTTCCCTGGCTCGGATCCACCCGGTAATTTTCCTGGCCGGCTTCCACGATCAAACGGGCCTGTGAAATTTGGGGCCACTTGATGGGTATGCCCAGCCAGGGATCGGAAGAACCCCAGCGACCCGGTCCAATCAGGATGTAGTTTTTTTCTTCCCCGGCCAACATCCGGTTTCTTTCCTCTATTTCTTTTGCGATCTCTTTGCTGCGGGCAGCATCAAAAAATTCCGGTTTCACATACACAATATCCTGCACATCACGGATCACGCCATTACCCAGTGCCAAAGCGGAAAATAAAATAGTCTCCTTCTCTTTTACCTTTCCTATGTCTATTTTCACAGTCTGATCATTATCCACGATAGGTCGTATTTGCAGGAAGTAAAACACTCCGGGTTGTCCGGGAGGCGTTTCCATATCTACGGCAAATTCAATCTCTATGGGATTTCCCATCTCACGTTGTCCGACAGAAAGCAGCTCGGAAAGGATATCAGCCAGAGGAAACTGTCCGTAATTCAGTATATTGGAGAAGGTAATCACTTTCTTCCCTTTTTCAATCACTCCATCCCTGATCATATGGTTCTCAAAATCATAAGTACTCGCAACATATGCAAGGGCGGCATCATCCGGGGCTTCCCGGATGTTTAGTTTCTTTAGGTTCACAGCATCATCCGTAGAAGGCACAAAACTATCGATATCCATATCCAGGGCATAAAAACAGCTTTGGGTTTCTTTCAGGGTGGCATCCGTAGAATAGAGTTGCAGTATCTTTTTAGGATATTTAGGTGAAAAACGCAACGATTTTTCACCATCCACCACCAGCTTTCCCAGGCCAAAAGCCACATTGGCAATTCCATCTGAAGGTTTCTCGGGAGGTATCGGATAAAAATTGCTGGAACGGGCCACCCCGGAAAATGTCGGATAAAACAGATTTCCATGCGGACGGCCACATACTTCCTGCAGGACGATCCCCATTTTCTCCTCGTCGATCACATTCGAGGTAGCATTCATATAAGCCTTACTATTCCTGAAATATACGGAGGCATACACTTGTTTGATTGCTGTATTCAAGGCCTCAAGCATTTTTGCCTTATCTTCCGTAATAGGAATCATATAGGTGGAATAAATCCCGGCAAATGGCTGATAGTGGGAATCTTCCAATTTACTTGACGAACGGACGGCGATGGGATTACCGGCTATTGCAAGAAAAGCTTGCAGATCTTGCTGTAATGAATCCGGCAGGCGGGCGTCAACAAACTTCTTCAGGATCACCTCATCCTCTGCATCGGACAGCGCAGTTTTATAAAGGTCGTTGGTTTCCATGAACTCATCAAAAATATCCGTCGCAATCACCACTGTCCGCGGGATGGTGATCTGCGCTCCATCGAACTTATTATACAAACGATTATTTTTGATCATGGTATTCACAAATGCCAGTCCACGGGCTTTTCCTCCAATAGAACCTTCTCCTATGCGAGAAAAGGTCACATACTCATCATAGGTTTCCGGGTTAAAGGTGGCAATAACCCCCCTACCCTTTCCACGGCGATAACTGGAGATCGAGACATAAACGAACTTCCGCAGATCATCCGGCGTATCGAAATCTTCAGGACGGAGATATTTGAACATCTGGGCCAGCGGGAAGAGGGCACGTGCATTCAACCACTTGGAAAAATCATTTTTCCCGGTATGGTATTTCAGGGCTTTGTCGGGGATGGTCATCAATTTCTGCTGAAATCTCTGGAGATCGGCAGCCCTGTCAATTTCCTCCTTTGTATCAGGATCGCGGAAGATAAAAGGGCCGAATGCAAATTTCTCCATGATAAACTGTTTCAGCTCCCCCGGCAATGTTTTGGAATATTTGTGGATAAAACCGGCCCCCCTCTTCCGGGCTTTCCCGACCAGTCCTTTATCGGAAGATTGCAGCAAAAAGGGCATATGCCTGTCAAATGCCCGTATATAGTCCAGCAATTTAAAACCGGCCTCCGGATCTTTAACACTCTGATTTTTAAAACTAACATCTGAAATAACGCCCAGGATATTGTTCCTGTACTTATCAAAAAGAGTCCTGGCTTCTTCCATATTGGTCGCCAACAGGATTTTAGGACGGCCCCTCATGCGCAGCATTTGCTGGTGTTCATTCAGGCCTTCCATCTGAAATTCTTTAGACTGACGAAGTATGATCCGGTATAAGTTTGGCAGATAAGAGGAGATATACCTGATAGAATCTTCAACAAAAAGGATCGCCTGCACTCCTGTTTTCAGGATATCGTCGTCGGCATTCATCCTGTCCTCTATCAGTTTTATTATTGCCAGCAGGATATCGGCGTTACCCAGCCAACTGAAGACATAATCTATAGCCGAAAGATCTTCCTCCTCTAGTTTCTTGGAGACCTCCCTTGTAAAATAAGTAAGCACTACAATAGGAATATCCGGTTTAATCTTTTTCATTTCCCTGGCCAGGGTAAAAGCATCCTTATTTCCTACCCTGAGAGCTGAAATAATCAGGTCCACAGGTTCATGCGTGAGAATTGAAAAACCCTTTTTCGGGGTATCCGCCTGAATAACCATCGGCGGATAACGAAGATTCAGAGAAACATACTCATTAAAGATCTGCTCTTCAATACGTCCATCCTCTTCCAGAATAAAAGCGTCATAATGACTGCAAACCAACAATACCCGACGGATACGCTTCTGCATCAGTTTACTGAAGGAAGTATCCGTAAAATCATAATTTAGTTTATCCCAGTTCAGTCTGTTTATTTCCATGTGTTTTCATTTCAGGTAATAATGTTTAACTTCCATTGCTCTGAAACAGGATAGCAGAAGCTCTTTTTTTCCCAGTCTTCCAGAAGCTTCACCATGGCAAAGAACACTTTTGAATCGCCGTTCCATACAAAAAAGTGATCGTGAGGTTCCAGTTTCCGGAGTTCATGCCGTATCAGGGGTATATCATTGTTGTTATTCAGCAACAAGTAGGTAGGCAGATAGGGATGGGCTTTTTTTATTTTACGATACAGCCGGATCGGGGATTTCTTATCTGCCCCGATCATGATAATGACCTGATCAAAATGCTTTGATTTCATCCTGTTGAGGGCCTCTTCGCCGGATGACACCGCCGTTATCCTCGGTATGAAGGTCAGGTTAAGCTGATGGTACTCCCCCAGGATATGATCCGTAAACGGTTCTTCTCCTTCTATACTGTAAGCATCATACAAACTGGCCACCAACAGGATCTCCCTCACCTTAAAAGGCATCAGATCATGGAAGAGGTCTCTGTCGGCATTATGCTTATCCAGAAACAACTGCAGTAATTTCCTGCTTGTTAACTGTGTAACGCCGGAAGACAATAATTCCTTGCTTGTCTCATCCTGCTCAAAAACAGCCTTGCTTCTGACACGATCTATATAATCGCTGAGAATACGCCCAATGTCACGAATAAGCATTATGTCATCTCTGAGCATCAGTTCAATATCTTCATTATCTGGAAAATAGTCTTTGGAATAATAGATGGTAATATCTCCTTTTCCTCCATCCAGTGTATTAAACTCTTCGGTTATAAAAAGACCGGAGATATGAAAATCGGGGGAAAGGAATTTTTTGTTCTGACAACTGATACGCACACTCGTACCATTGGGGATTACGGCATATCGTTTTATCAGAAAGATCAGCTGGTCTATTACTTCATCCAATGATTTGTTCTGCCGGATAATTTCCGAGGCTTCACTGACATAGGCCAGTTCCCTGAACCTTTTGATTTTCTCATCCAGTGCTTTTTGATACTGATTGTCCGAAGGTCTGTTCTTCATAAATTGCTGTTTGATATCATAAGTAAAGATAAGGCTTTCATAATAAAAAGCTGGGAGATATGGGGCAAAAAAAACCCGACATTTTTCAATGCCGGGATTTTTTTTTGATTTATGAATTATATCGACAGGTGATTTATTGCACCTCCCAGGTATTTCCACTGGTTAACAGGTCGTCCATTTTATTAATGGGAGAAGATTCTTTCACTTTGCCGATCTGGGCATGTACCGCCATGTCATAGGTAGGGGCTGCCACATTCCGGATAATCCCCAGGGCGACGGGATAATTTGGCCAGCGCATGTTGACCAGCATCATGTGTAGCCCGGGATTGTTTTCCGTACTGTTATGTACAAGTATATCTTTTTCGCTGATTCCGTTTTCACCGATCTTTACCACTTTAAGTTTCATATGTTCCCGGTCGAGGATCAATCCTTTATCCCGTTCTTTTCCGAAGATCATCGGTTCTCCGTCGCGGAGGATAATCTGCCGGTCTTCTTTGTGTTCACGATCGGTAATATCTGCATAAGCCCCGTTATTATAAATAACACAATTCTGCAGAATCTCCACCACAGACGTCCCTTCGTGCCGGGCAGCTTCGATAAATATATCCGTAGAGAGTTTAATGTTTCCGTCTAAAGTCCGGGCAAAAAATTTACCTTTGGCGCCAATGACGAGTTCTCCCGGATTAAAAGGAGGCTCGACCGTCCCGTAGGGGGAAGTCTTGGTAACCTGGCCTTTTACAGAGGTAGGAGAGTATTGTCCTTTGGTCAATCCGTAAATACGATTATTAAACAGTAAAAGATTAATATCCACATTCCTTCTTACAGCATGTATAAGGTGATTTCCCCCGATAGCCAGGGAATCCCCGTCGCCCGTAATGGTCCAGACCGAGAGTTCAGGGTTTGCCACTTTAACGCCTGTTGAGATAGCGGCAGCACGTCCATGGATCCCGTGAAAACCATACGTTGCCATATAGTAAGGAAATCTTGAAGAACAACCTATTCCGGAGATAACGGCATATTTTTCCTTTTGTATCGCCAACTGGCTCATAGCCCTTTGTACACTGTTAAGAATGGCATGATCGCCACAACCCGGGCACCATCTTACTTCCTGATCACTTTTAAAGTCTTTGGGTGTATAAACCACCCCTTGTGATGTTTCTTTAGACATATCTTATCCCTCCAGTAAATTATTGACAGCTTCTTTGATCTCTGCCACGGTAAAAGGTAAACCTTGTACTTTATTTAATTGATGATAATCGAACTGTGGAAAGTTCATTCTGAGGTAACCGGCAAACTGGCCCATATTCAATTCACAAACCAATATCTTTTCAAAATTCCCAAAGACATCCTCCACATTCCCCGGAAGAGGATTTATGTAGTTGAAATGTGCCAGTCCGACTTTTTTCCCTTCCTGGTCCATTTCCTCCTGTGCTGATTTCAGGTGACCAAAGGTACTTCCCCAACCCACGAGCAACACATCGCCTTCCTGTTCCCCTTCCACTTTCAGTTCAGGAATATCATGAACGATTCTTTTGACTTTTTCAGTCCGGATATTGGTCATTACCTGGTGGTTTACAGGGTCGTAGGAAACATTTCCGGATATTTCATCTTTTTCCAGTCCGCCAATACGATGTTCCAGGCCCGGGGTACCGGGGATTGCCCATCCGCGTGCCAGTGTTTCCGGATCCCTCTTGTAAGGTTCGTAGTCGTCGGTACCTTCTGGGACGATTCTGGTTTTTATCTCCGGCATCTCACTCATAGCAGGTATCTTCCAGGGTTCAGAGCCATTGGCCAAAAAGCCGTCAGTCATCAGGACTACGGGGGTCATATGTTCCAGGGCAAGCCGTGCGGCTTCAAAAGCATAATAAAAACAGTTGGCCGGTGTGCTGGCCGCTACCACAGCAACAGGGCTTTCTCCGTTACGGCCATAGAGTACCTGCATCAAATCAGACTGTTCCGTTTTTGTAGGAAGGCCGGTGGACGGCCCCCCCCGTTGAACATCCACAACCACCAGGGGCAACTCTGTGATCACGGCCAGGCCCAAGGCTTCGGATTTCAGAGCCAGTCCCGGCCCGGAGGTGGTCGTAGCTGCCAGAAGTCCGGCAAAACTGGCACCGATGGAAGTAGTAATCCCGGCAATCTCATCTTCGGCCTGGACCGTTATAACACCCAGGTTTTTCCGCAAGGCCAGCTCTTCAAGAATCCCGGTAGCCGGTGTTATAGGATAGGAACCGACAAATAACTGTAATCCTGCTTTTTCAGCAGCGGCTATCAGCCCCCAGGCTGTAGCCGTGTTCCCGTTAATGTTTCTGTAAGTCCCCTTTTCAATCTCTGCCGGTTTGACAACATAGGTAACATGCAAAGCCTCAATGGTCTCGGCATAATAATAACCGGCTTTCAGAACACGTTCATTGGCCTCAATGATCTCAGGTTTCCTTTTGAATTTACTTTTGAAAAAGTCTTCCGTAAACTTCAGGGGACGGTTAAAAATCCAATATATCATGCCCAGGGCAAACATATTCTTACTACGGAGCACACTTTTCATATCCAACCCCATATCCTCCAGTGCACGCTTTGTCAGAGATGTTATGGGAGCTTGAATGACATTATAATCTTCCAGCTTTTCTTCCCTGATCGGATCTTCTTTATAGCCTGCTTTTTCAATGTTCTTAGGGGTAAAGTTATCCACATCAATGATAATCATAGCACCGGGTTTCAGCCAGCGAGCGTTGGCTTTCAGGGCTGCCGGGTTCATGGCCACCAGAACATCCGCCAAGTCACCCGGGGTTTTTACGCGTGCATGTCCGAAGTGAACCTGAAAGCCGGACACACCTCCCACAGTCCCCTGTGGAGCACGTATCTCTGCCGGATAATCAGGGAAAGTAGCGATGTCATTGCCCAGCAATGCAGCCGTATTGGAAAACAACGTCCCCGTCAACTGCATGCCATCACCGGAATCTCCCGAAAACCGGATAACCACATCTTCCAGTTCAATAGGCTTATTCTTTTTTGTCATGGATAGTTATTATTTAGTATCAATATGTTAAATGCATATAATAACCCATAGGCCTTATATGCATTTGTTTCAACGTTTTCTTTTTTAATTCTCTTCGCAAAAGTAAGGATTTTATACTATGACAGCCCCGCTTTTTTTATGTTTTTTAATAGTTTTTTATATCTTTCAGTGATTAAGTTGCTTTTTGATGCTTTTCTACACCTAAGAGATTGATTTATGAATATCAAAACCATACGTGGTATTACCCCAAAAACCGGTAAAGACTGTTTTATTGCTGATACGGCTATGTTGATCGGGGACGTGATAACCGGGGACCGGTGCAGTTTTTGGTTTGGTTCGGTTCTCCGGGGAGATGTTAATTATATTCGTATCGGTAACCGTGTAAACATTCAGGATGGCTGTATCCTTCATACGACCTATCAAAAGACAACCATACACATCGGAGACAATGTTTCGGTAGGTCATGGCGTAATCCTTCACGGAGCCACCGTTGAAGAGGAAGTGCTTATCGGAATGGGAGCTGTTATCATGGACTATGCACATATCGGGAAGCATGCCATCATTGCGGCCGGGGCCCTGCTCAGGGAACATACCATCGTTGAACCCGGGAGTATCTATGCCGGAGTGCCTGCAAAAAAAACCGGAGAAGTCAGTGAAAAACAAATAAGGGAACTGATCCTGCGGACAGCGGATAATTACATCAGCTATGCCCAATGGTATCTGGAAAGATGATCAAATGTTTCTCATTCATCCTTCCACAGATCCAGCTTTTTAAGATTTATTTTTTCTTCAAAGAACATGCCTGAAATCTTTTCAAAGTAAGAGGTATAGTCT
This sequence comes from Bacteroidales bacterium, assembly GCA_021157415.1. GTDB lineage: Bacteria > Bacteroidota > Bacteroidia > Bacteroidales > VadinHA17 > DRPN01. Next base: position 11,606 of record JAGGWN010000072.1, read on the forward strand.
GACACGTAAAAGACATCTTTTTCCCCATCCCCTTTTTTCCTGCGCAGCAGACCTCTTCTGTCCAGCAGATTTTTCACGGTACGGGCCACAATAGCGGCCGAGTCCAGGATTTCCACGGAAAAATCATAAAACTTACTAATCTGGTTTTTGATGATAGGATAATGGGTGCAACCCAGAATCAGTGCTTCCACCGATCGGAGCGCTTCATCAGACAGGTAGGCGCGAATGATAGCATTGCTGATGTTATCAAAAATAAAGCCTTCTTCAATCATGGGAACCAGCAGAGGGGTTGCCCTGGAGATCACGTTAGCCTCAGGGCTTATCCCCTTGATTTTTTTTTCATATGCTCCCGAGCGGATGGTTGCTTTGGTACCAATCACTCCAACCTTTGCAGGAGCCAGATGGCTCAGGTAATACTCCACCACCGGATCGATCACATTGACAATATCCACCTCCTCACCGTAGGAATCCCTGAGAGGTCTGTATGCCACGGATGATGCTGTATTACAGGCAATCACCACGGTTTTGCAATTTTGGTCCATCAAAAAACGGGTAATCTTATCAGCATAATGAAGAATGGCCTCGGGGGATTTTTCCCCATAAGGCAGATGGGCCGTATCCCCGAAATAGATCATAGATTCTTCTGGCATTACCTGTTTGAGGGCATGGGCTACCGTAAGTCCTCCGACACCCGAGTCAAAAACACCAATAGGTCTGTTGGCATCTGTCTTCATAAGACATATTTTTTGCAAAAAAAGAAAGACCATCCCCTCGATGGCCTTCCAAGATAATAAATTAAAGACATATTTTTTACTGGATTCCCAGTTTCTTTTTTACCAATGGTAAGATATCAATGCTCTGATCGGAAAAATAAAGTATGGTTCCTCTGGAGATATCGAAGATATAGGTAAATCCATTTTCCTGAGCTACATCCTTAATCGCCTGGTTGGCTTTGTCGATGATGGGCTGAAGCACTTCGGCCTGTTTTTTCTGCATTTCCTGTTGGGCATTGTTCTGAAAATCCTGCATTGTTTGCTGTATGTGTTGCAGTTCTTCCAGTTTTGTTTTCTTGATCAGTTCGGTCAGGTTATTTTGCTGATCCTGAAATTCCTGTGCTTTTTTATTGTATTCCACCTGCATGGCATCATACTGGTCTTGTAGTTCTTTTGCAAAACGTTGCAGATGAGCCTGTGCACTGTCATTCTCAGGCATAGCCTGCAAAAGTTCCTGACTGTTAATATGTCCGAACTTGAATTTCTGTTGTGCCTGTACCGACAGGCCCCATCCAAACAATATCAACACCATTAAAATACTAACTCTTTTTTTCATCTGGTTATTTTTATAGTTAAACTTCAAATATAAAATCCGGTAAATTTCAGCGACAAATGTAAAAAATATATTTATTCTTTATATCCCATTTGTTTCAAAACCTGATCGCTCAGGTCATAACGCGGATTGGTATATAAAAAGACCGGTCCGCCTGCGGTATCAAAGATCACGGCATAATTTCCTTCAACGGCCAATTTCTTTACGGCATTGTACACTTCGTCCTGGATAGGTTTGACCAGTTCTTCTCTTTTTTTGAAAAGATCTCCTTCGGGGCCAAAATATTTTTTCTGAAGATCTTTCGCCGCCTGTTCCTTTGAAATGATTTCATTTTCCCTTTTTTTCTTCATTTCCGGGGTTAGCAAAACCGCTTCATTCTGATAGGCCTTGTATAGCTTATCTATCTCGGCGTATTTGTCAGAGATTTCTTTTTCCCATTGTTTTGAGAGGGTATTCAGTTTATCCTGGGCTGCTTTGTAAGAAGGAATATTGTTTAAAATATATTCGGTATCCACAAAAGCATATTTTTGTCCCCAGCTTATGCCGGCGGACAAAATTATCATCGAAATTAAAACTATTGACTTTTTCATAACTCATAAATTATTATGTTAAACATAAAATCAGAATTCCTGGCCAATGGTGAAATGGAAATGACCGCCGCTGGGACCGGGTTGTCCCGGTAAGGAGTTAAAGCCATATCCCCAGTCAATTCCGAGCAATCCAAACATAGGCAGGAAAGCCCGTAATCCAATACCTGCAGACCTTTTGATCCCAAACGGGTTATAATCCTGGATCCTGCTCCAGGCATTTCCTCCTTCCAGAAAACCCAGGACAAATACCGTAGCTTGTGCCTGTAAGGTAATGGGATACCTCAATTCCAGGGTAACTTTCTGATATACATTCCCTGCTTTTTTGTATACTCCCTGTCTGTTTTTTCTGTAAGGTGTCAAAGAACCGTTTTCATAACCACGGAGACCGACGGTGGTTACTCCGTACAGGTTGTATCCGGACATCCCGTCGCCCCCGACGTCAAATCTTTCAAAAGGCGAGGGGCCAACATCCCGGTTATAATATCCGAGATAACCGAAGTCGAACCTGGTACGTAACACCAATTTTCCTGCCAAAGTTTGATACCAGTCTGTTTTAAACAGCCATTTATGATATTCGACCCATCTATAAAATTCACTATCAAGCATTTCCGGGTCGGCATAATTTTTATTATTAAACCAAGAATAAGGAGGGGTCAGTTGCAGGGAAAGGGAGACATTGGATCCTCCCTGGGGATAAACAGGATTCGGTCCTGCCGAAAACCTGCCAAAAGTTGTGGTAAAGCTAAAGTTGTTTGAGTTCCCGTTTTCAAATAAGAAGCTACGGTTCCAGTTTCTCAGTTCATAGTTCTGAAAAGAGAGGCCGGTGTAAAGGCTAAAATAGTCATCGGGCCATTTCAGTCTTTTTTGCAATCCTACGCTTGCTCCTGAGATATTCAGGGCCTGGCGCGCCAGATCACCTTTTTTCCGGCCGTTGGTTTGTCCGGTCCGGTAAACAGAAAAAGAGAATGTATTATGTTTCTTACCGCCGAACCAGGGTTCCGTAAACCCGAAGCTGTAGGCCTGATAATATTTCCCATTGGTTTGGGCACGCAAACTAACCGACTGACCGTCCCCTGTAGGAATGGGACGCCAGGCTTTTGGATTAAACAAGTTTCTAACCGAGAAATTATTAAACCGCAGACCGACCGTTCCCACAAGCATATTGGCCCCCCAGCCTCCGGAAATTTCAAACTGGTCGTTGGCTTTCTCCTCCAGGTTATATTCCAGGTCCACCGTGCCACTGGCCGGATTGGGGATAGGCACGGGATTGATTTTCTCAGGGTCAAAGTGACCCAACTGGGCCAGTTCACGTACCGAACGTACAATATCCGATTTGCTGAACAACTCACCCGGAAGCGTCCTCAACTCCCTGCGGACCACATGTTCATTCGTCTTGGTATTTCCCTTGATAATTACCCTGTTTACAGTAGCCTGCTCCCCTTCGAAAACACGCATTTCAAGGTCTATGGAATCATGCTCTATTTTTTGTTCTACCGGGGTTATATCCGAAAACAGGTAACCATCATCCATATAGATTGACTGTACAGCATCTTCATCCTCTTTCAGTCGCTTATTCAGCATCTTAAGATCATAAGGGTCCCCCTTCTTTATACCCAGACGCTGGTTCAGCAGGGCCGAAGGAAATTTGGTGTTACCCACCCAGGTAATATTCCTGAAATAATACCGGTCTCCTTCATAAATTTTTATGACCAGGGCTATCCTGTTTTCTTCAAGGATATAGGTTGTGTCGCCCAATATTTTGAAATCACGGTATCCGTTTTCATTATAGAACTCAATCAATTTCTTTTTATCTTCCTTGTAGTCTTTCTCAACAAATTTGGAAGCTTTGAAAATATTCCAGTCTTTTTTTTTGGTCTTTTTCATGACATGCCTCAACTTCTTATCAGAGAAAACCCTGTTTCCTTCGAAGTCAATCAGGCCGATCTTCACTTTTTTACCTTTTTTGATATCAGCCACCAGCAATACACTGTTCTGAAAACGGGGATCTTTCTTTTGTTGAATATTTACCGACACATCCAGAAACCCTTTTTCAATATAATGTTCACGGATGATTTTACGGGTGTTGTTAAGGAGATTCTCCGTCACCTGACTTCCCGCCAGCACATTGATTTTCTCCTGCAGGTCGTCCTGTTCGCTTTTTTTGATCCCTTTGAATTCAATCTTTGACAGACGAGGCCTTTCCTGCAAATAATAATCCAGATAGATTTTCCCGCTGTCAATTCGTGAATAGGTAACTTTTATATCGGAAAACAAACCTTGTTTCCACAGTTTTTTTATGGAATTTGTCACATCCGATCCGGGGATCTGTATCCGCTGGCCGGCATTTAAACCGGTAAGTTGCACCAAGATACCTTTGTCCAGATATTTGATTCCCGAGATAGTTATACCACCCAGGATATAATTTCTGGGTTTTGAATAGTCCACCACGGGGAGGTTCTGTGCCAGGGTATCTTTATCCTGCGAAAAAGAAACAAACTGAATTCCTGAAACAAATACGAGCAATAATAAAAATTTTCTCCACATAATACACAACACTTTACCTATCCACATTCATTTTTGTCTGTTCACTAACACGTCCAAATCTTCTTTCACGGCGTTGATAGTCGATGATCGCCTTAACGAGATCTTTTTTTCTGATATCAGGCCACAATTTTTTAGTAAAATACAATTCGGTATAGGCAATTTGCCACAGGAGAAAATTGCTGATCCTGTATTCTCCGCTTGTACGGATCAATATATCGGGGTCAGGGATATCTTTTGTTTGCAGGTAATCTGAGAAGCGATTTTCATCAATGCTGTCAACATCCAGGTTTTCTTCAGTCACCTGCCTGGCCATCTCGCGGGCTGCATTGGCAATCTCCCACCGTGCACTATAGCTTAAAGCGAGGACAAGCGTCATCCCTTTGTTGCCGGCTGTCCGGTTCATGGTTTTCATCAGGTTTTCCCTCACTTGCGCAGGCATAATATCCAGATTTCCTATGGCTCTTAGCTTAATATTATTTTTCATCAAAGTACTGATCTCCGCATTAAGGGTAGTCACAAGCAAAGACATCAGGGCATTCACTTCCTCGGAAGGCCGCTGCCAGTTTTCGGTAGAGAAGGCAAAAAGCGTCAGATATTTCACACCCAGTTCAGCGGCAGCCACGGTAACCTCTCTCACGGCCTTTACGCCATGCTGATGGCCTACGACCCTCTCCTTCCCTTTCCGTTTGGCCCAGCGGCCGTTGCCATCCATAATGACAGCAACATGAACCGGTATTTTGTCTTTATCTATATCTATTATATTATTTAAAGCCATCTTCTATTTATCATTACTATCCCAGTAAGCCGGGCAAATCTCCCTGTCATAAAATATTTTGAAGCTTGCAAATATACCAACAAATGAATACCAATCATTATTATGTAAGAAAGATTTTACATCCGGTGGTATCAATCCGACGGAGGGGTCGGCAGGAGACCAGGTATCCAGGTAATCATTAAATGTTTTTCTGAAGCCCCATTCAGCGCCTACGTCCACCTTTTTACTCAGATTAACTTTGAGACCCAGGTTTACAGGTAAAACAAACTGATTGGCTACTTTAGGATTGCCAAAAATAAAGACAAAGCCTGCGCCCCCGGCAACATACGGAGTAAACAATATTTTTCTGGGATCATGCCCGTAAGGCAGAAAATTAAACTCAAACTGGATGGCCATATCCAGGAAAGATTCCGAAAAAGAAGCATTACGTAAAGGCAGGAATGAATAATCAAAATCCTGTCCGCTGGCCTTCAGCCCCCCGTAGTAAACATTGGTCCGTACGGCATATCTTTTATTAATCCAGAAATTATAAAAACCTCCGAAAGCCGGGGACAGATCGTAAAACATTTTCTCAGGATTAATATCACCAAAATAATAAGATCCTCCGGCAAAAACGCCTATATTCTGAATGATTTTGGTCTTTTGCTGTGAAAAAGCAATCTGCCATCCCGATACTGTCAGGAGGAAAAGGAGTAACCAATGTTTTCTCATACAATTTTCTTTTGGCTCCTAGAACCTGAAGATCGGAAGATTCTTCCTGGAGGTCCTCAGTTTCCAAATAACATGAACGCTCGTAAAAAAATAAACGTCGTTAAATTTGGAATATTGTGGTGAGGTAAAACCATCGGCATAGTCTGTAGTAGTATAGTGAGGCCCTACTTCAAAGCCCAGGTCCCAGTTGGGATCCAAAGCAAACCGGACAGCGGCACCAGCGGGGATGCTCAATGTCACCTTAAGGCCGGGATTCATCCGGTTATAAGGATCTTCTAAGGATCTGACGTTGAGTATGGCAGCCCCCAGGCCGGCAAAAACGTAAACACTCAGACTATTGGCAAAAGAAGAGATACCCCTGCCTTTCATCATGAGATAACTTCTGTTGGAACGTCCGTTGATAATCGCCTGTTCATAACGCAAGGAAGGTTCTACAAGAAAAGTCCTGAATTCTATTCCCCTTCTCTCATTTACGCCGCCTGCATCGCTACCATGCAATGCTCCAAAAGAAAGGTTGAAGTTAAGCCAGCCTATTTCGTAAAGCTTATACCTCATACCCACATGCAGCATCGGACGTGTACTCTGAAAAGACAGGTCTTTTAATCCCAACAGGTTATCTCCCGGTGAATAACCGCCAATATCTCCAAAATAGTTAGCTATGCCAATCCCTGCACTCATTTCATACCTGCGCAACTTCCAAACCTGAGATTGACCGGTAACTGCAAACAGAGAAAATATAGTGATAAACAAGGTTACCCTACCAAATAACTGTCTCATGTTATGATTTCTTTATGACAAATATAGAAATTTTTTCATTTTTATCCATGTGTCGGATCTAAAAAGGTAGATTTTCGTTAAAATCGAGTCGTAGAGAATTTTGAAACAGAAGTTAACTTATTGTTAATGAGGATTGAAAAATCCTTAACAACGAAGAGTTTGGCAACCAAGACCCTTTGCAGGCGGTACTCATCCATTTTAACTTGCTTTTTGTTGATCGATAACAAATAACCAGGGCTAACTTTTTCAGATAAAAGAAAGCATGGTGATTTATGATCCATCGACACCAGAACACTATTTTTCTTCAATAGACGATCATCATTTTACATTCTTTTATCAGCACCCCACATCAATTTTGTCCGCAACGTCTCAAAATAGTCTATATTTTCCAGTTTGAGTACCTGGATAAAAAAGCCGGCTTTTTTAATTTTCAGGGGTACCTGTCCGGTATAGACTTCCGACCTTGAATCCATAGATACCCAATAGGCATTCTGGCGGGTGGATACTTTTACCGTCAGCTCATAATTATCAGGTATCACCACCGGCCTGACCGTAAGGTTGTGAGGAGCTATCGGACTGAGAATAAAATTCATGGATCCGGGAATCACAATCGGACCGCCTACGCTCATGGAATAGCCGGTAGAGCCTGTGGGAGAGGAAACAATCAATCCGTCGGCCCAGTATGTATTAAGATGTTTGCCGTCCATCATCACTTCAATGTTTATCATGCCTGTTCCTTTTTTCTGAACGGCAAACTCGTTTAAGGCAAAAGGGAAATCCTGCAGGATCCCTTTTGGATCTTTCAGTTCGATCAATGATCTTTTTTCCAGTGTAAATTTCCTGCTAAAAATAGCATCAATGGACTTACTGATATTTTCGCGAGAGATACTTGCCAGAAAACCCAACCGGCCACTGTTTATTCCGATAATCGGTATGGAATGCCTGCGCACAAACGAAACCGACTCCAGAAAAGTACCGTCTCCGCCTACACTGAGTAAAAAGTCAACCTCTTTACCCAAATCAGTATATTCTGAAAAGAAATGATTATGATTAAACTGATAGTCGAAATCATGTCTGACATTCTCATATAACTCCCTGTAAAGGATGATATCAGCACCATATTGACTGAATTTCTCACATATCAGTTGAAAATATGGAAAAAACTCAGTGGAAATTTTCTTCCCGTAAACAGCGATTCTCATGCGCAAGGTATATCAAAATCAAATATTCAGGTACATCATAAATTCATCAAACCGGCTGGCATAAAAGGAATCCAGCTCCTGGTTGTTCATAAACGATGCTTTCAGATTATAATCATAACGCTCAAAAGTGCTAATGATAGAAGACACCTCTGTTCTGTTAATCTTCAGGATCACTTCCATCTTTGTAGAATCTTCATGCGATTGAATATACATACTCAGTATCTTGGCATCATTCGACTCAACCATCTGAGCAATCTGGCTCAGGGAATAATCATTCTGGTGCAATTCAAGTACCAGAATGGCCCCGGGATTTTTAACTGCGGTAAGTCCTGCAAAATATTGGATCAAATCATGATTGGTGATCATTCCCAGATAATTCTTTTGTCTGTCCAGCACGGGCACCACCGTTAACTTCAGGCGGGAAACAATCTCGATCACCTCATAGATATGTTGATCCAGATAGACAAAAGGACTGAACAGGGAAAGATTATGATTCCCTATGGGTTCATCCGCCATGTTCATGTCATAGATATCCGTATCTGAAATCAATCCCAGGAATTCCTTGTCATTTACTATAGGCAGATGGGATACCCTAAACACTTCCATCCAGTTCAATGCTTTTTGTCCGGTATCGGAGGTGTGGAGTGCCGGAACAATACCTGATATAAAATCTTTTGCCAACATAATGATCAATCCAGAAAAAACCTTGTAACTTTGCCGAAAGATAATACAAAAAGATAAGAATTATGACGCGTTTAAGTGTAAATATAAATAAAATTGCAACGATACGGAATGCCCGTGGCGGAAATATTCCTGATGTGCTGGAAGCAGCCATCAACTGTGAACGTTTCGGAGCCGAGGGGATCACGGTTCATCCAAGACCGGATGAGCGTCATATCCGGTACCGGGATGTCAGAGATATGCGACCGGTACTGCAAACCGAATTCAATGTGGAAGGATATCCGGGAGAGCGTTTTATGGAACTGGTGCTGGAGGTCGTTCCCGATCAGGTAACCCTGGTCCCGGATCCGCCGGACACCCTTACTTCCAATGCCGGATGGCAGATAAATAAAAACATTGCTTTCCTCACGGAAATTATCGGCACATTGCATCAGAAAGGAATCCGCACATCTCTTTTTGTAAATACGGACCCTGAAAATATCAGATATGCCCCGGAAACAGGTACCGATCGCATTGAATTATATACCGAGCCGTACGCTGCCGGATACCACAAAAACAGGGAAAAAGCGATCCTGCCTTTCGCAGCGGCAGCCAGGCTGGCCCATCGTCTGGGGCTTGGGATCAATGCCGGTCACGATCTGAATCTGGATAATTTAAGGTACTTCCATCAGCATATTCCTCAGCTTGACGAGGTGTCCATAGGACATGCCCTGATTTCCGATGCATTATATTACGGACTGGAAAACACGATCCAGATGTATTTACAACAACTACGTTAAATCTCATGACACTTTTTTACCGGGAACTGGGGGAAGGGCCTCCCCTGATTATTCTACACGGATTGTACGGATCATCGGACAACTGGCTTTCCATAGCACGCAAGCTGTCGGATCGTTATCACATCTACCTGGTGGACCAACGCAACCATGGACAATCTCCCCATGATCCCGTACATGACTTCCCTGTACTAAGTGATGATCTGGATGAATTCATACTGGAACACCGGCTGGATCATGTCATTCTTCTCGGACATTCCATGGGAGGCAAAACAGCCCTGTTCTATGCTGTCAGCCATCCCGACAAAACAAGCGCTCTGGTCGTCGTTGACATATCTCCCCGCACGTATCATATTGGTCAGGGATCCGGCACTTCTTTCGGAATGCACAAGGAAATGATGGAAGCCATGTTGCATAGTGACGTAAGTCTTTTGTCATCACGTCAGCAAGTGATGGAAGCATTGAGACCGGCGATACCCCAGGAAAGGGTTCGGCAATTTCTGCTGAAAAATCTCACGAGGGATGACAACCACCATTTCAAATGGAAAATCAACCTGCCTGTACTGTATGACCAACTCCCCAATATCCTGAAAGGGCTGGACAGCTATCCGGAACTAAAAGACCGACAGATCACCTCATTTCCCGTTTTATTCATCAAAGGTGAAAAATCAGGATATATCAGCGAAGAGGATCTGCCTGTTATACACCAGTATTTTCCCCTGGCCGAGATTGAGGTCATTGCGGATGCCGGTCACTGGGTGCATGCTGAGCAACCAGAGGTATTCGTAAAAACCATCCTGGATTTTCTGGCATAGACGATTATTCTTTCTCCTCCAGACCTGTGGCAGAAGCCACCTGGTCGTCCGACACAGGGTCCGCTCCCAGATAACGTTGATACACCCGTGCCGTCGTCAAAACATCTTTTTCACAATACACCGCAATTCTTTGCAGGTCTTTGTCCTTATAGTACACCTCTGCTACCTGGCTGCCGTCAATATCATCTTTGGGTGTGGGAATATCGAAAACGGCGGCGAGCAGTTCCAGGGATGTATAATGCTTGTAATCGCCGAATTTCCATAGCTCCATCGTATCCAGGAAGGGCACCTCCCACGGTTTTTTCCCTGCCACATCCAAAAGAGCCGGTAATTTTAACCTGTTTATCAGGATGCGACGAGCCAGGTAGGGAAAGTCAAATTCTTTTCCGTTGTGTGCACACAGGTAAGGATTTTTATCCCTCATCCCGTTCAACAAATCAATAAAACCTTTCAACACTTCCGTTTCATCCTCTCCAAAAAAAGATTTCAGTCTGAAATGCCATTCTCTTTCTTTGGGATGAAACATTCCCACGGATATGCAGACGACTTTGCCGAATTCTGCATAAATGCCTGCTCTTTCAAATTTATCTTCAGCCGATTCTCCTTCCTCGCCGCGCAGCATATCCGCCTTGCGGGACCATAATTTTCTAAAATTTTCAGGCAACTCATCAAATTTTCCCGTCATTGGAACGGTTTCAATATCCAGGAAAAGAATCTGTTGAAGAGGAATTTTATCCGGCATAAGAAAAAAATTTAGGATTTGATTATCAGGTTTTTTTCAATGATCGTTGTCAGGATATCAATGGCCACCACATTGCTTCCTCCTTGTGGAACGATGATATCGGCATACCTTTTCGTGGGTTCGATAAATTGCAGGTGCATGGGTTTTACAGTCTTGTCATATCTTTCCAGCACTTTGTCCACCGAGCGGCCTCTCTCACGTATATCTCTCTGTATCACGCGACTCAGTCTGTCATCGGCGTCGGCATCCACATAAACCTTGATATCCATTTGGTCCCGCAATGCTTCATCTGTCAGGATGAGTATTCCTTCCACCACAATAACATGTTTGGGGCTTATAGTCACCGTCTCACGAGCCCTTGTGCAGGACAGGTAGGAATATACCGGTCGCTGAATAATTTTTCCGGCTTTCAGCATTTTCAGATGTTTAACCAGCAGGGAAAACTCAATGGAAGAAGGATGGTCAAAATTAATCTCCTGCCGCTGTTCCAAAGGCAGGTGACTGTTATCCCTGTAATAGGCATCCTGGGGTAAGACGGCCACTTCACCGGCTGGCAGCCGCTCAATAATCTTCCGTACAACGGTGGTTTTTCCAGAACCGGTACCTCCTGCTATCCCGACAATCAGCATTTTTTTATATTTTCGCAGTCGTTAATAAACAAATATGGCAGCAATTTAAACATTCAAATACTTATCTGCAATGGTCAGACATATCGTTTTTTCCAGATTATCCGGAAATCCCGATGAAACGGAGAAAAAAAAGCAACTCGATTTTCTGAAAAAATTTTTCTGCCCGCTATCAGGAATGATTCCTGCCATGCGGCCATACGAGGGCACCATGATTCTCTACCCTGATTGATTATCAAACCAAATAATATTTATGTTATGACATCATTATATCCTCTCTTTTTTCATCCAGTTTACAAAACCAAGATCTGGGGCGACGACAAGTTGCGTAACCTGCTCCACAAAGATACGGGAGCACTGCAAAAAGTCGGTGAAAGCTGGGAAATATCGGGCGTACAGGACAATATTACGGTCGTTAAGAACGGTTTTTTAGCCGGAAACAACCTGCAAGAACTGGTAGAAATATATATGGGCGATCTTGTCGGCGACAAGGTATATGATAAGTTCGGAGTGGAATTTCCCCTGCTCATAAAATTCATTGATGCCAGCGACGTCTTATCCGTACAGGTTCATCCCGATGATAAGACTGCTTTCGAGAGGCATCATGCTTATGGTAAAACGGAAATGTGGTATATCCTCCAGTCCGATCCGGGGGCGGAAATTATCATCGGATTTAAAAATGATACGAGCAGGGAGGAATATCTGCGGCACCTCAAAAATAAAACCCTCCGGGAAATATTGAATAGCGAAGAGGCCCGGGCCGGGGATGTGTTTTTTATCCCGCCCGGCCGGGTTCATACCATCGGCGCCGGCATTCTGCTTGCCGAGATCCAGCAAACTTCAGATATCACTTACCGCATCTACGACTGGGACCGGGTGGATGCCAACGGAAAAAGCAGGGAGCTGCATACCGACCTGGCCCTGGACGTGATAGATTTCAAATCCTATCCTGAATATAAAATTCCTTATCAGGACCAGCTTAACGAGATTACCGACCTGGTGCAATGTAATTATTTTAACACCCAGCTCATACACTTCAACAAACCCTTGAAAAAAGACTATTATGATCTGGATTCTTTCGTTATCTATATTGGCGTGGAAGGAGAAACCACTATCGAACATGAAAACGGGAGTTCCTTCCTGAAAAAGGGAGAAAGTGTACTGGTCCCTGCCGTATTGAAAGATATCACACTGATCCCCAAAGGGGAGGCCAGGATACTGGAGGTGTATATCAAGTAAAAAACACCCCACCTTTAAACAGCAGGGGGTTTCAACCGGAAAGATGCTTTATTGTTTAATAATCTTGAACACCTTATTCCCCTGATCACTATGTATTCTCACAAAATAAAGACCTTTGGGGTGGTTACTCATATCCATCTGCAAGCGATCTGCCGTCCGGATATCTACTTTTCTTTTCATCACCTGTTGACCGAGAATATTCGTCACGGATATCTCCAATAACCCGCTCCCTTCTTTGGGGATCTCCAGAACAAAACTTTCTTCAAACGGATTGGGATAGATCCTGATACCGGCAACGTTGTTACGTACCTGTTCCACATGCGTACAGGCATCTACATGCACCACCATCGAATCGGTGAGTGTACAGCCGCCTGTATCCACCACCGTCACCCAATACGTGCCACTGTCACTTACCGGGAGGGTTTGTGCCATGCTGGAATCGGACCACAGATAAGCAGAATACCCGCTGCCTGCATCCAGCACCAGGATATCGTTCAGACAGATGGTCGTATCATGGACAGCGAACAGACTGGTCGTATCGGTATAACTGCATTTGCTCTCCAGCCACAGGTCGTCCAGGTATAAAGTGGATCCGGGAGCATTGCTTCCACCGCCTCCGAAAGCCTGTCCTGAAAGGCAGATAATGTTTACCGTATCTACCACCAGATCGCCCAGATTGAGGGGTTCATGAAAGTAGGTATATTCGGGAACAGGAGGCAGGTTAAACACCCGAATGGTCTGATCACGGCTGTCAGACTGGTCATTCCAGTGCGAGCAAAAAACCACAATCTGTGCACTGTCAACACCCACCGGCATATATTTATAGTAACCACTTATGGCCCAGGGTGTATCATTGTATGGAAAACCTCCGCTGATATCCTCCATTCCTAAATTTCCTGCGGCTGCAATTCCTATGTTCATCTCTGCGAAGTCGAGGTACACGGTTTTCAGTTTCATAGCATAATTCCCCGAGTGTGCATCTTCTGTGCGGAAACACATCCCATCACTTTGTGTAAGCGCGGATACCCAGTTCCCGCTCTCCCATCCTACAGGATCGTTATAGGTAAGCATGTCCCAATCCTCAAAATCCCCGTTGGGGATGGTCTGGGTTTCCTCATCAAACTGAAGATGATCGACATACAGGTAACTTCCCGTAACAGGATCCCAGGGGGTACCGGCAGAGAATCCCACCAGAGCGGTATCAGGCACCTCGGTAACTGCACTGAGGGGAAAAGCCACACGTTTATACGACTGCTGTTCTCCGGTCAGCGTAAACCAGTTTTCCGAAATGGTATTTCCGTCTTTTCTAAATATTACAAGAATGCGGGCTGTATCTCCGGTTTCGATGTTGTACTTAAAATATCCGCTCAGAGAATCCGGTTGTCCGGTATAAGGAAATCCACCGAGATATTTGAGGTCAGGGTAATCTCCGGACACACGGCCTTCACAAAAAGCAAATCCGGGAATTTTTTCCTGATCATATACACGATTTTCCAAATACAAGGCATAAGAGCCCGAATATGCATCATCGGTTTTCCTCACAGATAATGCAGTATCACCGTTAAGAGCACCCAGGATATCTGACGTAAGCCACGACCGTGGCTGTTCAAACAGCTGACAGGTTTCCCAGTGTTCAAACCCCCTGTTGGGAATATTCTGTGGCACGGCAGCTGTAAGGATGAACAGGATAAAAACGAAAGTAAAAATCCATTTTTTCATAACTATTCCTCCTCTGATTAAATAATGAAGTTGGTATTCAATACAAATTTACAGAGATCTCACCATAATGTCAAGTTTTTACAATGAGTTGGTTATAATTAATTTACGATAACAAAAATTGAACCAAAGCAGGTTCATATAATTCAGTTCTTTATTTCGAATTCATGATTTCAAGACTTTTTCACACCTTTGTGTGGTATTTTTTTATGCTCCATGAAAGACCTGACACAAGGAAAAGAAGCGAGGCTGATCCTGCATTTTGCCACTCCGATGTTGCTTGGAAACATATTTCAGCAACTCTACAATATTGTGGACAGCATCATCGTGGGCAATGTACTGGGGAAGCAGGCTCTGGCAGCCGTCGGGGCATCTTTTCCGGTAATTTTCATGGTTATCTCTCTGCTGATCGGGGTAGCCAGCGGCACCACCATTGTAATCGCCCAGTATTTCGGTGCCCGCAAGCTGGAAGAGGTAAAAAAAGCCATGGATACCTTTTACATCTTCGCTTTCTTTGCCTCTATTCTCATGTCTATACTGGGCATATTCTTCAGCGAGGATCTGTTTCACCTGCTTAAACTCCCGGAAGAAATACTGCCCCAGGCCAAGACTTACCTGCACATCATCCTGGCCGGGATCATTATCTTTTTCGGTTTCAACGGTACCAATGCCATATTGCGGGGGTTAGGAGATTCCAAGACTCCCCTGTACTTCCAGATTGCAGCAACACTGGTCAACATCGGTTTTGATCTGCTCCTTGTCATGGTTTTTGGCTGGGGCATTGCAGGGGCTGCTATTGCTACGGTTCTGGCCCAGGCCGGTGCCCTGATTACAGCTATATGGTATCTCAACAAATACCACTCACTCATCCGTATCTCTTTGTTCGGGATGAAATTCGACCGGGACATTTTCAAGAAAAGTCTGCGCATCGGTCTTCCTACAGGTTTTCAGCAAACCTTCGTAGCCCTTGGAATGATGGCCCTCATGGGCATCGTCAACACCTTTGGTACCGACGTCATTGCTGCTTACTCCGTGGCAGGACGCATCGATTCCCTTGCCACGCTGCCGGCCATGAACTTTGCAGCGGCTCTGGCTACCTTCGTCGGACAAAACCTGGGTGCCGGCAAACCCGAAAGGGTGAAACACGGCCTGATTTCTACCATTTGGATGAGCAGTATCATCTCGCTCACCATAACACTCGTTGTTCAACTTTTTCCTTCCCAACTGATGGGTTTATTTACCAAAGACGCCTCTGTGATCGCAATAGGCCGACAATATCTGATTATAGTAAGTGCCTTTTATATTATTTTCTCGGCCATGTTCTCCATCAGTGGCGTGATGCGGGGAGCAGGAGATACATTAATCCCTATGTTCATTACTCTTTTTGCCCTGTGGTTTATACGTATCCCGGCAGCCTGGCTGTTGTCCCGTCACCTGGGAGTCATTGGCATCTGGTGGGCCGTACCCATGGGCATGTTTACCGGATTCCTGTTATCATTCCTCTATTATCTTACGGGAAGGTATAGGAACAAAGTGATTGTAAAGGAAAGCTAATGCCCGTTGGCATACAATGGTCATACACTCAAGGTGTTCGTTGTCATATACATTTGCTGCGCGAAAGAAATTAGATCTTCATTTCGTGCAGATCGAAATGAGTTACTGTGTGACAAAATGTATTGTTTCTTTCTAAATACAATGCATGCTAATTTCGCGAATGAAGTCTATTCATTTCATGAGCTTTAACGAACAAATTTTTCAGACAAAGCCTGCTGTTTTTTTCCCTCTCATAAATTATCGTAAATTTGTTTTTTTTTAATACAAAATACATAAAAACCATGATCCAGTCAATGACCGGATACGGAAAGGCGACCCATAATTTTACAGACAGGCAGATCACGGTAGAAATCAAGTCCCTCAATTCCCGACAGGCTGATATATCTACCCGGTTGCCAGCTGCTTACCGCAACAAGGATCTTATCCTCAGAAAACTTTTGACAGAAAAACTGGTACGGGGGAAAATTGATCTATCCATGACAGTGCTGGACTTTACCGGAGAGACCTATCCCGATGTCAACAAGGCAGCTGTTAAACATTACCTGCGTCAGTTAAGGGATATGGCTGAAGAATTGGATATACAAACCGAAGATTCCCTGGTACAGAGCCTGTTGCGGTGGCCGGAAATACTTACCGATATCACGCGTGAAGTTGATGAGACCGAATGGGATCAGATTGTTCAAACTGTCGAAGCAGCCCTCACAC
This sequence comes from Bacteroidales bacterium, assembly GCA_021157415.1. Classification (GTDB taxonomy): domain Bacteria; phylum Bacteroidota; class Bacteroidia; order Bacteroidales; family VadinHA17; genus DRPN01. The sequence continues at coordinate 28,385 of JAGGWN010000072.1, forward strand.
AGGTGAAGAAGTTCAGGGAACAGGAAGGGAACTCGATCGAGCGGGATATGCGTGTCCACGTGCAGGATATACAGTCTCTTTTGGACCAGGTTACCCCTTTTGAAAAAGAGAGAATACAAACTGTACGGAAACGACTGGAGAAAAACCTGCATGAGTTGGGGAGTATGAACACATCCGACCGTGAACGCTTTGAGCAGGAAATTGCTTACTATCTGGACAAACTGGATATCAACGAAGAAAAAATCCGTCTGTCCAATCATTGCAGGTATTTCACAGAAACCCTGAACAACGGTGGGGATATAGGAAAGAAACTCGGGTTTATTGTACAGGAAATGGGACGGGAGATCAACACCCTGGGTTCCAAGGCCAATCATGCCGGAATACAGAAGCTGGTAGTCATGATGAAAGATAAACTGGAAAAAATCAAGGAACAAACTTTTAACGTTCTCTAAACACACCTTGTTTATGACTACAAAAAACCGTCAGGAAAGACCCGCCCGCCCCCAGAGAAAAATCTTAATCTTCTCTTCGCCTTCGGGTGCCGGAAAGACCACCATCGTCAGACACCTGCTCAGAACATTTCCCAACCTGGCATTCTCGGTATCCGCCACTACCCGACCCCGCCGTGACCATGAAGAAGACGGCAAAGATTATTATTTTTTATCCGTGGATGAATTCAGAAACAAGATAGAAGAGGATGCCTTTGTAGAATGGGAAGAGGTATATAAAGGCACCTATTACGGCACTTTGAAATCGGAAGTGCAACGTCTCCTCAACAGAGGATACCATGTTGTTTTTGATGTAGATGTAAAAGGAGCGTTGAGCATAAAAAAGCTGTACGGGAAACAGGCTTTGGCGGTATTTGTGATGCCTCCCTCCGTCGAAGAGTTAAAAAAACGGCTGCACCACCGCTCCACCGACCCGGAAGAAAGTATCCGGGAAAGGGTGAACAAAGCCCGGCAGGAAATGAAATTCTCAGACAAGTTCGATGTCATTCTGATCAATGACAAACTGGAAGAAAGTCTGCCCAAGGCCGAAGAAATCGTAAAGAGATTTATAATAGAAGACTGAAACGATTATGATTTTTTAAAATCAATAATTCACAAATGAAAATGATTAAAATAAAAATCATCAGAGTGCAAATCAAGCACAGCGAGCTCAAGAACCCTTTTACTGTGAGAAATCAGTTGCATGCGTTCTGTAATTTATAATTAATTTTTATTCAATTAATTATAACATTATAAATCCATGAAAACGGGACTTTTTTTCGGCAGTTTCAACCCGGTTCATATCGGCCATACAGCCATTGCCAATTATTTTGTGGAATATGCGGGGCTGCAACAGCTATGGTTTGTTGTATCTCCTCATAATCCTCTGAAAGAAAGAGCGTCCCTCCTTGCCGAATACCACCGCCTTGAGCTGGTTAACCTGGCTCTGGACGATGATCCCCGTTTTCGGGCTACAGACATAGAGTTCCACCTGCCCAGGCCTTCCTACACCATAGACACCCTGGCTTATCTGTCGGAAAAATTTCCGAAACGGGAATTTGTACTGATCATGGGGGCTGACAATTTGGTAACCCTGCACAAATGGAAAAATTTTGATCAACTGGTCCAAAAGTATGAAATCATCGTGTACCCCAGAAGAGGCTCCGAGACCCAATCATTGCCTATGCCGGTAGAGCAATTGTTACCGAAAGCCCGCATCAGCATCTCCCGGGCACCGCTCATAGAGATCTCATCCAGTTTTTTGCGCCAGGCGATCCGCGAAGGCAAGGATATGCGATTCTTTTTTCAAAAACCGGTGTGGGAATATATCAGGGATATGCATTTTTACGAAAAACAATAAGATAGAAACCTTCCTTCTTTGCCCACCGGGTTACAGCAGACAGTGGAAAACAGTAGTGAGAAAAAATGTGTTAGCGCAATATGTTACAGCAGGAACTCAGTGACTCTCCTCTTTTTTATATGCCCTTTGCACCAAATGAAACATTACAAAACAGTATAAAATGAATTTTTTTAAGTATTATTTTGGAATCCTGGCGGGACTAATATTAGCCACAGGAATAATGTCAGCCCAAGGGGAAATGGGTGTTTTTGACAGTCAAACCGATGTAGGCAATTGCAAGAACAAAGGTTTTGCCATTTTCAACCCTACCGACCAGACATACCTGGTCGGGGGATCCGGGGCCAACATGTGGTTTGGCCAGGATGAGTTTCACTATCTGTGGACAACCCTGCAGGGAGATTTTATTCTGCGTGCAGAGTTAACATTTCTTGGGAAAGGAGTGAATCCTCATAGAAAAGCCGGATGGGTAGTCCGGAATACTCTTGATGACAATGCTCCCCAGGTCAATGCTACCGTTCATGGCAGTGGCTTGACCAGCTTGCAATACCGCAAAATCCCGGCTGGAACAACGGAAGAAATTGTCTCTCCCGATTCTTTCCCGGATGTTATTCAACTGGAAAGAAAAGGAAATACTTTTATTATGTCCGTGGCCCGGTTCGGAGAACCTTTTACCCGTATTTCGCTGGATTCCATGATGCTGGACCATGAAGTATTCGCAGGGATCTATGTCTGTTCCCATAACCCTGACATTGTGGAAACCGCTACCTTCAGGAATGTACGTATTATACGAGCAGCAGATCCAGGATTACAACCTTATCACGACTATCTGGGCAGTCATCTCGAAATTCTGGATATCGCAAGCGGCCTGCGGAAGATCATTTTCAGTGCAAACAACTCCATTCAGGCCCCGAACTGGACACCGGACGGGAAGAAACTGATCTATAATTCCAAAGGTCATCTGTTTCAGTATATTCTGAAAAACGGCACGGTTCAACCACTAAATACGGGATTTGCCACACGTTGTAACAACGATCATGTTCTGACTTTCGACGGCACTCTTCTGGGCATCAGCAACACAGATAATCACTCCGGCAAATCTGCCATTTATTACTTACCGGCCACCGGCAATTCTACGCCTGTCAGGGTTACAAAACCGGGTGCCGATGCTTCCTATTTGCACGGATGGGCCCCTGACAACAAAACAATGGTGTTCACGGGATACCGGAACGGAAAGTTTAATATTTTTTCAGCAGACATTCATACAGGGAAGGAAACCCAACTGACCGATCAAGCAGTGCTGGATGACGGACCCGAATACAGTCCGGACGGGAAATACATTTTCTTCAATTCGGCACGGACAGGGAAGATGAAAATATGGCGTATGGATCCGGACGGAAAAAACAAAGTGCAACTTACTTTTGGAGACGAGTACAACGACTGGTTTCCACATGTTAGTCCCGACCGGAAATGGATTGTTTTCATCTCGTTTCCAAAAGAGGTGGACCCCCAGGACCATCCTTTTTACAAGCATTGCCTGCTACGCATAATGCCCTACGAAGGGGGAAACCCGAGGGTCCTTGCATATATTTACGGCGGCCAGGGGACCATAAATGTCCCCAGTTGGTCTCCGGACAGTCAAAGAATCGCCTTTGTGACAAACACCGGAATGCAATTCCGGTAAAAAAAATCTACGTAGGTCCCTACGTAGATTTACAATTCATTACGTAACATAAACCGGAAGATTCATACTGCATTTTTCCCGGGCAGATCACGGATTCTCACTTCATACTTTTTTCACCACATGGATATCCTGCACGATTTCCATACCGCGGTGGATGGCTTTCTCGTTCAGGGGAAGGAGATGGTGATAGCGTTCGGGCAGGGATTTTTTCAGGCCTTTGATCACATTATCCAGTTCGACAATGGGTTTGATCTTCAGGAAGGCCCCCAGCATGATCATATTAAAGGTACGGGTCGTCTCCATTCTGGCAGCTTCCTCAGCCCCGTCGGCCCGATAGATATAAATATCCGTTCGGGTAGGATGTCTGGAGATTCCGTTGCCGTCATACAGAAGTATTCCTCCCGGCTTGACCGTTTTTTCAAACTTATCCATGGATTGCTGATTCAGGATAATGGCCGAGTCGTACGCATTGAGGATGGGCGAGCTGATGCGTTCGTCACTGATGATTACGGTCACGTTGGCCGTGCCCCCTCTCATCTCAGGTCCGTAGGAAGGCATCCAGCTCACTTCCTTCCCCTGCATTACGCCTGAGTAACAAAGGATTTTCCCCATGGAGAGGACCCCCTGTCCACCAAAACCGGCTATGATAATTTCTTCAGTCATAATTGTATATTTTCCTGTTTTGTTTCACTTACTTTTCCGGAACTTTGATATCACCCAGCGGATAGAAAGGCAGCATGTTTTCGTCCAGCCATTTGACAGCCTGTACCGGTGGCATTTTCCATCCCGAGTTACAGTTGGAGACCACCTCTACAAAGGACACTCCTTTGTTAAGCTTTTGATATTCAAAAGCTTTTCTTATGGCTTTTTTGGTTTTCCGCACCAGATTAGGGGTATGCACGGCTTGCCGGGTCACATAGTAAGTTCCGGGCAGTTGAGCCACCAGTTCGGTCATTTTTATCGGGTGTCCCATAAGACCGGGATCCCGTCCGTAGGGGGTGGTTGAGGTGTGCATACCTTCCAGAGAGGTAGGGGCCATCTGTCCGCCGGTCATGCCGTAGATCCCGTTGTTGATAAAGATCATTGTGATGTTCTCACCCCGGTTGCAGGCATGAATGGTTTCGGCCGTACCGATGGCCGCCAGGTCGCCGTCACCCTGATAAGTAAACACAAACCTGTCTGGCAGTAATCTTTTGATCGCAGTGGCCAATGCGGGTGCCCGGCCGTGGGCTGCCTCCTGGGTGTCCACATCAATGTAATCATACATGAATACCGAACAACCCACCGGGGCAATGCCGATGGTCTTGTCCTGAATACCCATTTCCTCGATCACCTCGGCGATGATCCTGTGGGTTGTACTATGTCCGCATCCCGGGCAGTAGTGCATTACATTGTCGGTAAGAACGCTGGTCTTTTTATAGACTATATTTTCTTTCTTTACAATATCTTTAATATCTATGTCAGCCATATCAACCTCCGATAAATTTTTGTATTAACACTTCTACGATTTCGTCGGGCGTAGGAATCACTCCACCCATTCTGCCATAATGTTCGACCGGCACCTTTCCATTCGTCGCCAGCCGTACATCTTCTACCATCTGGCCGGCGCTCATTTCCACGCTCAGCATCCCCTTTACCTGGTCGGCAAGGGCTCCCACTTGTTTTTCCGGGAACGGAAACAGGGTAATGGGTCTGAACAGGCCTGCCTTGATGCCTTTTTCCCTTGCCAGCTGAACTGATTTCTGGCATATCCGGGAGCTGGTGCCATATGCCACGAAGAGGTACTCTGCATCTTCACATTGGAAAGTTTCGAACCGCACCTCTTCCTCTTTCATCTTCTGGTATTTTTCGATCAGTTTCCGGTTAAACCGTTCCTGACGATAGGGATCCAGGTCGAGGCTGGTGATGATATTCCGTTCACGGTCCGGTGTTTTACCGGTGGTAGCCCAACCCGGCAGTTCTTCATCTTTCATTCTGGGACGTTGTGGTTGGAATTTCACTTTCTCCATCATCTGGCCGATGGCCCCGTCGGACAGGATCATAACCGGATTGCGGTATTTGAAAGCCAGGTCGAAAGCCAGGGGCATAAAATCGGCCATTTCCTGTACGGACGAGGGTGCGAGTACCAGCAGATGATAGTCGCCATGGCCTCCGCCTTTGGTGGCCTGAAAATAATCTGATTGTGAGGGCTGGATTGTTCCCAATCCCGGGCCTCCCCGCACAACATTGGCGACCACCACCGGCAGCTCGGCACCGGCGATATAGGAGATCCCTTCCTGCATGAGACTTATCCCCGGGCTGGAGGAAGAGGTCATAACTCTTTTACCGGCGCCGGCGCCACCATACAACATGTTGATCGCCGACACTTCACTTTCGGCCTGCAGGACCACCATCCCGGTACGTTCCCAGGGTTTGGCGGCCGTAAGGTATTCCATCACCTCACTCTGCGGCGTAATAGGATATCCGAAATAGCCATCGGCACCTGCCCTGATAGCTGCCTCGGCCAGAGCCTCATTTCCTTTCATCAATACAAAATCTTCTTCCATATTTTTCAATTTTTTCAAACTTCGGTTTTTTCCTCCACTTTCATACGATAAACCGTGATCACCCCGTCGGGACATACTACAGCACAGTTGGTACATCCGTTACAGGCATCGGGATTTTCCATATAGGCATAGTGATAGCCTTTGATGTTCACCTTTTGGGACATGGCAATCACATGGGTCGGACAGGAGATCACACAAAGCTCACAGCCCTTGCATCGTTCCGTATCCACCACGATCGCCCCCTTGACTTTAGCCATAATTATATATTTTAAATTTAACCGACCAAAAGTAATATTTTCAAATAATATCTGATCCTGTTTTTTGTCATATTAAAAACTGCTCCTTGGCAATGTTAAGCCACCGGGTGATCTTTCCGGAACCATTTCAGTCTCTCCTCCAGGTCTTTAAACTGATCAGGCATGACCTGGGAGACACAGGCCCGTATTCCTTCGGTGCGACTGCTTCCGGTAATTTCCAAAGAAATAGCTCCAATACCGTAATAGAGCAGTTCTTCTACCAGTTCCATCCCGGAGAGCCCCGGATAAGATACCGTAAAGTAAAAACCATCGGCCACCGGTTGGTCCACATCCTTGTCGTAAACGATACGAAAACCGTTTTTGGTAAATATCTTTTTCATAATAGCGGCCTTCCTGCCATATTCACGCACCTGTTCCACAAAATTATAAGTTCCGTCATTGGCGGCTTTCAGGATTCCCTGCAAAGCATACTGTGAGGAATGGGATACGCCTGCCGAGAGGGAATAGAGTGCTCCGTAGATCATGGCATAGCCGAACTCGGAAGAGGGGAAATAGCGTTTCAGAGCCGGGAAACGGCGATGATAAAGCACGTCCGATATGATCATCATTCCGACCCGTTGTCCGGCATAACTAAAAGACTTGGAACTGGATATCAGCAACACATAATTGTCGGTATATTTTGCCACGGTAGGCTGATAAGGCGGTTCTCCGGGTTTTGAATAATCTTTGCGGAAATCCATGCCAAAATAAGCCAGGTCTTCAATGACTACCACCCCGTATTCGGTAGCAATCTCGCCTATAATCTGTAACTCTTCTTCGGTAAGGATAAACCAGGCGGGGTTATTGGGGCTGGAATAGAGGATACTGGATACTTTGCCTGTCTCAAGGTATTCAAACAGCTTCTCTTTCAGTTTAGGTCCACGGTGGTCAAAGACGTCGAAAGACATAAAATTATGTCCCAGTACGTGGCATTGTTGCTTCTGCACGGGAAATCCAGGATCGAGGAACAGGGTTCCTTCCTTGGCAGGATCGGTGCGGTTGACCACCATGAAAGCAGCCATAGATCCCATCATACTGCCTACGGTAGGCAGGCATCCTGTGGGGTCAACTTCGATATCCATAAACAATCTGGCGAAACGGGAAATCTCTTCTTTCAATTCTTTTACCCCTTCGATCATCGGATAACTGGCTGCCACCCCTCTTTTCAGCGCTGCTATTTCGGCCTCAACACCGGGATACGCTGCCGGCAGTCCGGGCACTCCCATTTCCATGCGGATGTAACGTATGCCGGACTGTTCCTGGAGTTGATTTACAATACGTACGATTTCCCGTATTGAACCTTTCCCAACCCTTACCAGACAACCTTTCCGGATGACCTCTTCAACGATATGTGCATCAACAGGTGTTTTTCTCATAAAGACAGGATTCAATGAAACAAAAAAGGGCAGCATTATTTTTGCCGCCCTCTATATTTATTCTTTAGCTGAATTCCTTAAGGATATTGTCCAGCCATTTATCCAGACGTTCCGGGGTTTTTTCCGATTCATAATCCTCATCCAGGGGGAGGCCGATAAAATGGTCATCGATCACAGCTTCAGAATCACCGAACTCATACTCCACCACCGGCACCTGCCCGACAATCCGGGCACCCTGTCTGAGCAGTTCCTTGCCCAAGACCCCCATAGCATCCACAAAATGGCTGGCATAGGTAATGTGATCCCCCAGACCGAAGATGGCATAGGTTTTTCCCTGGTGATTTACTTTGCCCAGTTCGGGCATAAAACGCGCCCAGTCATCGCTGGGGTTTTCCATCACCCAGGTTTCCGTGCCCACGGTAGAAATGCCAAAAATGATATTCCTGTATTTTTCCAGGTCCTGTGCCGTACTGTTTTTCACCAATAACAGATCTCCCCGGTCTTTCAGACGATCCTTGATCATCCGGGCAACTTTCTCAACATTCCCTCCTTCCGGGCCATAAAACAATCCTATTTTTTCCATTATTATATTATTCTAAATTTATTGCCAGTTCATTTTACTAAAAAAAGAAGACACAAATTTAAAATTATTTCGGAATTTTAATCATGATAAATGATGGAATAGTGAACTTCGGATATATTTTATAACATATGAAATGATAAATTATCATTGCCAAACCATCCGGACGGGACACAGGTTGACCCTCTGTTTTTCCGTTATTATTTCCAAAATAAGGTCCTGAGGGCTTTACCCACAAAGCCGCAACTATTCATTTCAGGCACTTTGTATTTTTCCGATTCTTATTCTTGCGTCCACGACGGTAATCCTGTTTTCTTCCGCCAGGAGGGGGTTCAGGTCCATTTCCGCAATGGCAGGATATTTCTCGGTCATGCGGGCAAGAGCCATCAGGATCCTGGCAAATGTCCGCTCGTCTATTCCCGGTTTGCCTCGAGTGCCTCTGAACAGTTTATAACCTTTCAGGTGGCGGATCATATAGAGGGCTTCCTCCTCTTCGAGGGGTGCCAGGGCAGCCATGTAGTCACGCAGCACTTCTATAAATATACCTCCCAGTCCACACAGGACGACATGTCCAAAGCCGGATTCCCGCTTCACCCCGGCAAACAGTTCCGTACCCTGTAGCATAGGCTGTAATAAAATGCTGTTAACTCCTTCTATTTGCATAATTTTCCCGAAACTTTTCTCCACTTCCTTTTCGGAGGCAATGCCGGCAATAACTCCACCTGCATCCGATTTATGAATGAGGCCAACGGCCTTCATTACAACCGGGAAGCCCATCTCCCTGGCAAAAGCCAGAGCATCCGGCAGCGAGCTGCACACCTTTTCCTTAACCACGGGGATCCCTGCTTCCGTCAACAAACGATGTACCGTAACCGGACTCAGGTATCCTTCCGGGAAATATTCTTCTTCGGCTTGCTCTTTTTTTTCAACCGTTTTTTCCTCAAAAAAAGGCCCGGGGCGGTTCAGGACTTTCCCCAGGGCTCTCCCCAGCACCACCTCATCCGGAAAATTAATTCTGCCTCTGGCAATAAAATTTTCAATTTCCCGCTCCACATTTATTACGGAAGGGAGGACGGGAAAAACAGGCTTCCGGCTGCTTTTCATCTTCTGATCCAGCAAGTCATACACATCATCCACGGGGAAAAGTCCGGGGCTTCCGAATATCACTACCATGGCGTCAATATTCTCAAAATCTTTTTCACAGGCATCCAAGATATACCCCAGTTGTTCAGCCGTGCCGGTAGCAAGAAAATCGACGGGATTTTTCACCGACGATCCGGGAAAGAGTTTGTCTTTCAAAGCTTCTGCCGCCGGACCTGTCAGGGGAGGTACATGCAGGCCTTCTTTCGAGAGGGTATCTGTAAGCATCACCGCCGGGCCGCCGGCGTGGGTGATAACGGCAAAGTTTTTTCCTTTCGGCAGGGGATGACTCATCACACCGGCTACGGTGACCAGTTCTTCGCGGCTGTAACAGCGTACGATACCGGCTTTCCTGAAGAGAGCTGCAGCCGCTTCATCCGACCCGGCCATGGACCCCGTGTGTGATGATGCGGCCCGGCGACCTGCCGCCGAGGTGCCTGCTTTCACAGCCGCTATGCGGCATCCTTTACGTACAAGAGAGGAGGCATGTCTCCATAAGGATAGTGGATCATGTATGGCCTCCAGATAGAGCAGGATTACTTTCGGACTGTTTTCCGGGTCAAAATGTTCATCCAGATAGGCCAGCACATCTTCCACGCCGTTCTGTGCGCTGTTACCCACGGAATAGACGGACGAAAAAGCAAGACCGTTGGGTATGCCTGCCTCCATGATAAAAACAGCTGTAGCGCCGGAGCCGGAAATAAGGGTCACTCCTTTCGGATCGAGTTTGGGTACCGGTGTGGTAAAAACACCGCTATACATAGGTGTGATCACCCCGATGCAGTTGGGGCCGATCAGCGCTCCGCCATTTTCTTCGATCACCCGGACGATTTGTTTTTCCAATTCGGCTCCTTCGGGGCTTTCTTCCCCAAAACCGGCCGAAAGGATAATAAATGCCTTTGTCTCTTTTTGTCGTGCCAGCACTTCCACAGCAGGCAAGGTAAACCGGGCTGCAATGGCAAGGATAGCAAGATCCACCCGAGGCAGGTCTTTGACATCATAAAAGGAACGAATACCCTGTACCCAATCCGCTTTGGGGTTGACCACATACAACCTGCCCGCATAGTTTCCCTTAATCAGGTTTTCCAGCACCTTACCCCCGGGCTTGCGGGTATCATCAGATCCCCCGATCACCACAATGCTTCCCGGGTTCAGTAATTTTTCATTGATCATCTCTCTCCTGAGTTGTTTTCGATAAAAATAAGTTTTTTAATTTAAATGGAATCGCGAGACTTTTTTATCCTTCTGACTTCAGCGGATAAAATATGATGAGTTATTGTTTTTCCGGTATGAGGGGGAAAAATAATTACCCGGGATTTGAATCCAGCACTTCCTTGTTAACGCAATATTTGAGTGTCTTCCCTGAAAAAAAGTCAAGGATATTACGGGCTGCCTGACGGCCTATCTCCACACGTATTTCCCAGGCGGCCGTGCCGATATGAGGAACGGCAACGACATGATCCATTTGGAGGAGAGCGTCCGGTATTTCCGGTTCATTCTCAAACACGTCGAGGGCGGCGCCGGCAATTATCCTCTCCTGCAACGCCCGGATCAGAGCCTGTTCGTTCACCACTGCCCCACGGGCCGTATTTACCAGGATTGCAGAGGGTTTCATTAACTCCAGTTCTTTTTCTCCAATCAGGTGTCTGGTTTCTTTTGTCAGCGGAATATGAAGAGACACTACATCGGCAGTCTGTAACAGGGTATCGAGGGTCAGATACCTTGTCTCCAGTTTTTTCTCCTCATTCTCAGGCAAGCGGTGACGGTTACAATAGACAATCTTCATCCCGAAAGCGCGGGCCCTGCGGGCTGTAGCTTTTCCGATACGTCCCATTCCTATGATACCGAGGGTTTTATTTTCCAGTGTAAAACCCAGGTTTTCCATCACCCCCCATCGCACCTGATGTTTGTCCTGCCGGAGTTTCCGGTCCATTTCCGTAACACGGCGAGCCAGCGACAGCATTAAGGTCATGGCCAGCTCAGCCGTAGGCTCTGTCACCTGGTCGGGTGTGTTGGTAACTACAATTCCTTTTTCAGTAGCCAGCGCCAGGTTGATATTGTCCACCCCGGCACCGTAATTACTCAGGATCTTCAGGCGGCCTGCTTTTTCGATCAGTTCATCCGGAAAAGGATTCCCGAAAACAGACATTACCGCATCGCAACAGGTAAGATTTTGTTTAATTTCTTCCAATGTGGCTTTTCGTCCTTCGGGCCATATTATTTCATATCCGGCCTGTTGCAAAGGTTCAACACTCTCCCGGGGAATCCGGTAGGTTATGAATACACATTTGGGTTTATCTTTCATAGTCCTATAATAAATAGTGAGTTACGAAACCGGGGTATTTGTGTGCAGGGCCTTTATTCATATTCAAATCCATACACTCCCGATCCCAACTCCAGGATCATATTCCCATTTTCTTTCCTGATCTTATCGGAAGAAACAGTTCGCTCAACCGGTCGTCCATCCAAAATTACATTTTTCCCGGCAGCACCCGGAAGAACAACGGTGGCGGTAGTGTTGCATGGAATCTCCACGTCAACGGTAAATCCGCCGGAAACATTTCTGCTCCAATAGGTTGACACTTTTCCGTAATGGGTCATCAAAGAGGCAGAAGCAAAAGAAAAGCCTCCCCCCGGTCTGGGATGAATAATAATGTGTTTGTATCCGGGGTATTGTTCATCCGGATTCAGACCGGCCATATAACGGTACATCCACTCCCCTATGGCTCCATAGGCATAGTGATTGAATGAATTCATACCGGGATTCTGGAAGGTACCGTCGGGTTTGATACCGTCCCATCGTTCCCAGATGGTCGTCGCCCCTTTGGTGACAGGATAAAGCCAGGAAGGATATTTTTTCCTTTTCAGTAACCGGTATGCCAGATCCGTATATCCGTAATCCGACAACACCGGGCACAACAGGAAAGCACCCAAAAAGCCGGTGGTCAGATGGCCGAAAAATTCCACATTGCCGGCCAGACGATGAGCAGCCTTTTTTTCCAGATCTTGTGGAATAAGTCCGAGTGACAAAGCCTGCACATAAGCCGTTTGGGTATTGGGTGACAACCGGCCTTCTGGGGTAATGAATTCATCCCGAAAGACTTTTTTGATCTTTTCAAACAATGCCCTGTAATGGGTGGCATCCTCCTTTTTCCCGAGCACTTCAGCTGTTTTTGTCATCAACAGAGCAGAGCGGGCAAAATAGACCTGTTCCAAAAAATCCTTATCGGTATAGGCTCCCGGATAATCCGAAGCATCGGAATGGTAGGACAGCCAGTCTCCATAAGTAAAGTCGGTATTCCAGAAGTAGGTATTGCCAGCACGGGCAGCCTGATAGTCCACCCATCTTTTCATACTTTCATACTGATTTTTGAGTATTTTCTTATCCCCATAATTGACATAAACGGTCCAGGGCACGATCACGGCAGCATCGGCCCACCCTGCAGCAGCGGAAGCTCCTTGGCCATGGCGCGACAGCACATCTGGGATCACATGAGGGATCTGTCCCTGCTGTTGCTGATCCGCGGTAAAGTCTTTCATCCACTTCCGGTAAAAAGCAGCCACGTTGCCGTTAAAACAGGCCGTGGGAGCGAAGACCTGGGCATCACCTGTCCAGCCCAGGCGCTCGTCCCGCTGCGGACAGTCGGTGGGCACATCCAGAAAATTACCTTTCATACCCCACTGTATATTATGTTGTAACTGGTTGACCAGAGCATCAGAACATGAAAAGACGCCGGTGCGCTCAAAAGCCGAATGGATGACAATACCGGTGAGCTTGTCTGCCGTCAGTTTGCCGGGATATCCCTGTACGGCCACATACCGGAAGCCGTGAAAAGTAAAATGAGGCTCAAAAACCTCTTCCCCTTTCCCTTTCAGGATATAGGTATCCGTCTGTTTGGCGGCGCGCAGGTTTGCAGTGTAGAAGTTTCCGTTTTTATCAAGCACTTCCGCATGACGCAGAACCACTTTTGTGCCGGCTGGGCCCTGCACTTTGAGACGTATCCAGCCAACCATGTTCTGTCCCATGTCCACGACCGTATCACCTGCAGGGGTTACAAACAACTTTACGGCTCTCACTTCCTCAATGCGTTTTACCGGTAACCCTTCAGAGGCCACCAGAATATCTTTAGGATAATCTTTCACATTCACTCCTTCCCATGTATTATCGTCAAAGTCTGGAGTTTTCCATGCCGGATTTTCCAGACGGGCATCGTAAGTCTCCCCGTTGTATATGTCGGACATACGCACCGGTCCTGTGGAAGATTTCCAGGACTCATCCGTTCCAATGATTTCTTTTGTTCCGTCCGTATATTCCACGACGATCTGCATCAGCAGGGCCAGTTTTGATCCGTACACATGACGGTTACCACGGAAAGCCAGATGTCCTCTGTACCAGCCATCCCCCACCAGGGCCCCGGCAACATTATCGCCCTTCCGGAGCAGGTCGGTGACATCGTAAACCTGATATTGCAATCGTTTATGATAGCTGGTCCATCCGGGGGTAAATAATTGATCTCCCACTTTACTACCATTCAGGTACATTTCGTAAAGACCATGTGCCGAGACATAGGCCCGGGCCGTTCTGACCTTCTTGGTCACAGTGAACGCATGCCGGAACATCTGGGCCGGGGTTGACTTCATCGTATCTTCCGGCACCAGCGATTCGATCCAGGAGGCTATCCAGTCTTCCCGCAGCAGCAGCCCCATCTCCCACCAGGCCGGTTTGCTCCAGGCTGACCGGTGGCCACGGTTATCCCATACACGCACCTGCCAGTAAACCCGCTGACCGGACGACAAAGCAGGTCCGTCATACGGGACATACACCGATTGATTCCTGTCCACCTTGCCACTGGACCAGATAAGTTTAGACGTCATCAGGAGTTGCTCCGGTGAAGCTGCTGCCCGGATTTCATAAGCAGTCTGCAGGATACCTCTCCCTTCGCCCGTCAACTGCCAACTCAGTCGGGGATGCAGGTCATCCAGTCCCAATGGGTTTGTAAGGTCTTCACAAGTGGTATGAGAGACCTCCAGAGAAGCCGGATTCAAAATAAGGCCGGTGGTCCATATCACTACCAGCAAAACGGTAAAGGATGTTACAACTTTTTTAATCATGATGAAGAAGTTTGAAGTGTGTTAGAAATCAGGGTTGATAGATAAGGGATTGAGTTATCTGAGAAAATCTGCGTAATCTGCAAGAAACAATCATAAGCCATAAACATCATAAACTATACAAAGAACCATAAATCATGAACTCTGCACCATAAACCAATCTATCTTTTTCGTGCAATATTTCGTTTCAGGTTTTCTTCGGCAAGCTGTCCTGTGAATTTGGTGATCATATCGCGGGCCTTGTCAGGATCACTGTCGAAAAGAGGCAATACCATCCGTTCAAAGCTTTCCATGTTGTTCCGGACATCTGCTTCAAACTTCAGGTTGGACGGTTTTACTTTGGCGATCAGGGAGGCGTAGCTGCTGTCAGCATACAGACAGAAGTCTGTGAAACTGGTATAAGCAGGTGCTTTTTCCAGGGTATGCAATGACTCATCCGGATGAAAATGGTTTTTCAGGGCTTTCAGATAATCTCCTCCGTCATAATCCCGGGGGATACTTGTAATCCCGGCATACCAGGGGGTAAAAGCCTGGGTACATGGACGGCGTGGTGCCAGCCACATCACCGCCCCGATCTGTGGAGGCATCCAGTTTCTTAATTCGGCCACAAAACCATATTGTGTGGTAGCTGTACAGATCGTACGTTCTTTGGTGTAATGGGGGCTGCCTTTTTTATACCCGTCTGTCAGGTCGAGGGGGGTCCCTTCATAATGGTTTCTAAGTATGGTCATCAGCACAGGTATCGTCACCTTTCGAGCCGGTTTGAAGCTGAACGGAAAAGGTTCATCCAGTAGGTATTGTTTGGCAGAGAGGATGTTCAGAGCCGCCCATTCGCGGGTAATGTTTCCTCTGTTCCTCTGATTTGCCGGACGCCCGTATGCCTTCCTGAAGCTGAATGGTCCGTCTTTGGCAGGGTCATACCACCCACGTTCCCGGGCATAAGCGATAAGGTCAGGAGAAGCATAAAAATTCACCGTATCCTTTAAATCCACACGGGTGATGGTGTAATAGTTCGGGATAACAGCCACTTCGTCATCAGGTACGCGTTGTGCCACCCAGTGTTTTCCGTTGACCACCGAGAGCATCCATGCTTCTTCCGGGCCGGCAATACAATATGTACGGCCGGAGGAAGCATAGCCATATTTTTGGACCAGCGCTCCCCCTATTTTCACCGCCTCCCGTGCGCTGTGGGCCCTTTCGGCCATCAGGCGTCGCAGATTCCAGGTAATCCCTCCGTCCGTCAGCTCAGGCTGTTCTTCCCGCGAAGCACAAGCATCGGAAGCAATCACCACGCCGGCTTCATTCATAAAACCATCGGAAAATTTCATCCCCGGCATCTCCAGCCACAGATAAGCCAGGGTATGCGACACCTCGGATGCTTCCGCACCATGCAACAAAGGTATTTTTTCATTCTTTTTATGATCCCGCCCGGGCACCTTGAACCAACGCACCACCTGATGGCCTCCGTCGTCTTCATTATGGGCAAACAAAACAGCGTGGTTTAAGGTTGCGTCCCGCCCCACCAGTACGGAAAAACAGTTGAAATCCTCCTGGGCCCGGAGGTGTGTTTGCATGAGCAAAAGCAAAAAAACCAGCAGAAACAGAAATCTTTTTACGACATTATTTAACATAAATCCTCAGGGTGTTAGTTTATTTCTCAAATGTAATTATTTTATAGAAATTTTCTTTCATACAAATCATACAAAAAATGCGCTTTTTTTATTCCCTGCATGTATGCTTTTCTTTTATATCTTTTCGGGATACCATGCTCCTGTCACACAACGTAACAGATTATTGATCCGGGGAGGGCATGATGACCTCCCTGACACTTAAACAGACCGATATCTTCAGGACAGTCGTGGTGGGAGGCGGTATGCCGCAGACAGCTAAAATCGTGGATCCACGCGGATGACCCCGGTCGAACATGCAAGGTCCGCTGCGTTCGTTGGCATACCATGGTCATTTGTTTGCTTAGCAAACGTAATTAGCTTTTCACTTTGTTCAAATCGCAATGTCGCAATGAGTCATTTCTTGACAAAATTTATTATTACGCCCATGCCTTTCGCATGTAAAGCCAACTAATTTCAATTCATATTTCACATACAATCTTTTTCCCTTACCTTGATTTTATTTTACAGATAAGTTTTTCTTTAACCGTAGATCCTCCGAAGAGCTCCCGACCAACAATTCATAATTTCCGGGATCCGTGCCGAAGCTTTCTTCACCGGGATGATAAATGGCCAGGTTGTTTATTGCCAGAGGAATATTTACTACCTTATCTTCTCCTTTTTTCAAAAAGACACGGCTGAATCCTTTCAGGGAGCGTCTGGGACCGTTCCGGTCAGCCGGATTCCGTACATAGAGCTGCACCACCTCTTCCCCATCGTAGTCTCCGGTATTTTTAACCGCTATCTGCACGTTTATGGTATCGCCTGTGACGGTTTCTGTTTTGGAGAGGGAGAGGCCGGTATAATCAAAAGAGGTGTAGCTTAATCCATATCCGAAAGGATATAAAGGTTTTCCTGTAAAGAAACGGTACGTACGGCCTTTCATAAAATAATCCGTAAAGGGAGGCAGGTCATTCACCGAACGGTAGAAAGTCACGGGCAGTCTTCCTGCCGGGTTATATTTCCCAAAGAGGATGTCAGCCAGGGCTGTGCCTCCTTCCTCCCCGGGGTACCAGGCCATCAGGATAGCCGGAACATGTTCTTCGGCCCAGTTGACGGCCAGGGCACTTCCTCCGGTGAGTACCAGTACTACCGGTTTGCCCGTGGCATAAACAGTCTTTAGCAGTTTTTCATAAGGAGCAGGAAGTTTCAGGCTGGTACGGTCGCCTCCCTGAAAGCCTTCCATTTTTATGGGCATTTCCTCCCCTTCCAGCCTGGGAGAAATACCCACCACAACAACTGCCACGTCTGCCTTCCGGACATCATCCACAGCCTGACGTATCAAGGCATCTCTGTTTTTTTCAATATCTGATGCAGCCTTTTCCGCGTTTTTGTTCTTCTTCTTTCCGGCCAACTTTTCTATGGGTTCTACTCCTTTTGCCCACAGCACATTCATTCCTCTGGATTGAGCTTCTTTTTTTATCCCTTCCAAAAAATTCACCGCGTGAGAAGGGGTTCCATGGTAGTTTCCCAGTAATACATCCATATTATCAGCATAGGGCCCCACTACCGCCAGGGTATGTATTGCTTTGGACAGAGGCAGAATATGATTCTCATTTTTCAGCAGCACCATACTTTTACGGGCCACCTCTGCGGCCAGTTTTCTATGTTCCGGTGTATCATTCAAGGAATACGGAATTTGTGCATACTTAACTTTTTCAGGTGGGTCGAACATCCCCAGCAGGAAACGGGCTTTCATCAATCTTTTTACGGCCACATCTATTTCTTTTTCACTAATAAGACCCTGTTCCACCGCCTTTTTCAGGGAGCCGTATTCATTGCCGCAATCCAGGTCACAACCTGCTTTTACGGCCATAGCCGAAGCTTCTTCGAGAGAATTTGCTTTTTTATGCCCGGACATAATATCACGGATGGCTCCACAGTCGGAGACGACATAGCCTTTGAAGCCCAGTTGTTGCCGGAGGATGGTATCGAGCAGGTAATGACTGGCATTGCAGGGAACCCCCTTGTAAGCACTGTAAGCACCCATCACCGAATATGCCCCGCCTTCGCTGACCGTAGCCCGGAAAGCGGGCAGATAGGACTCATAGAAATCTCTGTCCGAGGTAACAGCATTGAATCCGTGCCTCAGCGGCTCGGGACCGGAATGCACCACAAAATGCTTGGGCGTGGCAATCACTTTGAAATACTTAGGATCATCTCCCTGCAGTCCTTGTACAAAAGCCACGCCGATCCTGGATTCCAGGAACGGGTCTTCGCCGTAAGTCTCCTGTCCCCTGCCCCAGCGTGGATCCCGGAACAGGTTGACATTGGGCGACCAGAATGTCAGCCCCTGATAACGGCCATGCTTACCGTTCCTTACATCTTCGTGATGTTTGGCCCTGGCTTCGGTGGCAACCACATCTGCTTCCTTCCGGATGAGCTCCGGATCCCAGGTAGCAGCCATAGCGATGGCCTGCGGAAAAACCGTAGCCACCTTGTTACGGGCCACGCCATGCAAACATTCGCTCCACCAATGATACTCAGGAATCCCAAGGCGGGGTATGGCAGCTGCATGACTCTGCATCTGGCTGATCTTTTCTTCCAGGGTCATGCGACCGACCAGGTCGTCAACCCTTTTATCAACAGACAGGTCCGGATTCAGAAAAGGATACTTATTAGTCTGGCAGGCAGGTGTCAGAAACATCAGAAAAAAGATGGAAATGACGGGAAGAATTTTTTTTGGATTCATGGTGTGGTTGATTTAGCGTTGAGCATTGAGAATTATTGAGAATTATAAATATAGGAATTTATTTGTTATTGCTTTGAGTTTTTTCCGTTTAGTAATATTTCATCGGTAAAGATCCAGGCTTTGCCGCCGGCACTTTTATGCCAGGACGGCAAGGTTCCGGTATTTTTAGCATGAATCCGGATAAACCGGATGTTTTTCCGGTGTATGGCAAATGAGAAAGGTTGTATCCAGGTACCGGTTTTTTGCCAGTCTATTCTGTTTTCCATTTTTTGTTCCTCCGAAAAGGAGTTCCCGTCTTCCGAGACAACACAGCTCACCCATTCAGGAAAAAGAATCCATGATTGCACATTCTGCAGGAAAGTGACGGTAACCGTATCAAGATCCATGGCTTTCTTCAACCGGAGATCAGCGATCAGGTCTGTGCCTTCCAATCCCAGCCAATGTCCGTCACGGTAGTTTTTCGATCCCCGTATGCTGTCAACCAGGCTGATCATGCCCCGGGCTGGGTATTTTTCAGAAAAGGGATATTTAAGTTTGATTTCAACTACCGGGCCGTGATAAACCCGGACCATCTTCTCAAATACAGGATTTCCGCATTTACCGTCGTAAACCGTTGCTCTGATTCTGGTGGTATGATCCACCATAAAAGGTTCTTTATACAAGGTGGAGGAAGTATCGGGAGGAGTTCCGTCCAGGGTATAATAGATGTTATCCGCAAAAAAACTCCGGAGAGTGACTTTACGTTCCGGGGCGAAGAAGGAAGTATCTGTTTCAATGAAGACATAACAGGGAACTTCTTTCAGGTCTTTTTCCATCCGGTCAAACTTCGCGAGGATATGATCCAGCCACCACGGCCGGTTTTCCATATTCCACAATCTTGCATAGTCTTTCTTCATAACGGCCAGCTGGTTCTCCAGCCCCTTCAGGTTCCTTTGCAAATCAGCCTTTCTGACGTGTGTCATTTCCAGGGGATCGTTCAGCCGGTATTTGAGTTCATTTTTTCTGGCCATATACTGCGCTCTCCGGGTGGCATAGATAAGATAATCAAGATCATTCCGGTGAAAGGGAATTTTCCGCCGGGCAGACAGAAAAGCTCTTAACAATACGGAAGATTCTTTTTCCAGTCCCATGGCATCGGACAAGAGATCAACCATTTGAATCTTCGGGTTCGGTTCGATCATAGGGCTCCAGAAAGCCTTGTCGGTGAGATGACCTGCAGAAACATACTTTTTCAGTCCGTCCAGATGGAGCATATCATTCGCGATACCGGCATCCGTACCATAGTAAAGCGGGTCAAAGGCCCTTGTAAATGATTGAAACCTCAGGTTCATCAGAGAGTCGTTTTCTTCACGTACCGGTTTCCAGGCACATGCCACACCCCAGGAGAGAGGGAACCAGTTGTACGAGAAAAAGTTCTCTCCATCGTCGTCCCAGGTAGTGTTCATCATCCCCAGGGCACTCATATTCACGCCGTCTCTGACAAAATGAGAGATATTCACCTCGGCCGTGGACAGGTCAGGAAAAATGCGGTTCCAGCAACTTACCCCCGGACAGACCCAAAAATTCATGCCTGCCTTTTGGAAGGGTTCAATCATAAATTTAAAAGAAGGAGCAGACTGATAAGCCCAGGGCAGAACAACCACATCATCCGGTAATTTAGAGATGATCTCCGGATAATCGGCGGCAATATCCCCCCACATCAGGATGATTTTGTGGAAGGGTTTCAGGATCTGCACAAGTTTATTAATATGATAAGCATATACCCCGGCAAGTCCCATGGTGTCCACCATTGTTTTGGCAGGTCCGCTGCCCAGGCCAAATACTTCGTCACAGTTGATCATAAAAAACCTGCTGTCGTAGGCAGAAGCGATTTCGCGCAGGATGTCTCCCAACAGATCATAGGACTCCGGGAAAGCGGGAGAAATCACGGAAGGAGTCTCAGCCAGATGAGCATAATAAGGTTTTTGGAGGATCTTCCCGAAATGACCGAAAGCCTGAAAGTTTCCCACCAAATCAATATGGTATTTCCGGGCATAGGCAGACAGTTCTTTTACCTGAGCAGCCGTAATGCCATCCGGAGGAGCGATACCGGGGTGAGATTTCAGTTTGAAAACATTTTCGGTATAAAGGGTAAAAATATTCATTTTAAAATATGACATCCTGCGTATCTCCGCTTTTAAAAACTCCATAGTCGGAATAGGTCCGCGGCTTATATCATCCTGCCAGCCGCGGTATCTCAGTGCAGGCCAGTCGGTAATATCCAGTGCCGGAATCCGGTTTTCCATCCGATTGCCCCGAACCAGTTGGCGCAATGTTTGTACCCCGTAAAAGATCCCGGTATCATTGTTGGCAACCAGGATAAGACGATCCTGGTCTATGTGCAGGACATAACCTTCTTTTCCACACTGCCCTAGTTTCCGGAGATAGGGTTCTGCAATCTTATCAAACTTTTTATCCTGTCCGGGATACCCTACCAAAAGAGATGCTTTCTTAATCGTTTGCCCGTAGTTCATATCAAAACCCAGATCCTGCTTAACCTCCCGGAAGAATTCATTTACGTCAAACAACAAGGCAGTATCGTCCGGGTTCACGATATAAACAAGTTTCTCCGGTGTAAGAGTAAATGTTGCATCATTCCTGTTGAGTATTTGCGGTTGCGGAATAAGATACAGTTGTGTTCGGTTTGTCTGGGCATACCCAAACGTAACTGCACATAACTCAAACATAATCAAGATAATAAACGATGTGAAAAATCGTCTCATGATACCATACGTTTATTTATTTCAAAACTATATAAATTTTCATGTAAATATACACAGTCTGATTGAAAAAAACCTAAGCCGGCTTTCACCAAATAAGGTTCCCCTGCCTCTCCGTATCGGCAGGTACTGAATCAAAGTCACACGGGCGGGACCGTCCGAACGAAATCAACCGGAGAGCACGTCTCCGGGAAATTCATTGGATTAAAGCAAATCTTTTTCCAGAGGCAAATTACAAAATTCCTACTCAAAAATGTTAAAAAAACACCCGGAAAGGATTTTTTTTCCTTAAAGCTGTAATATGATTGTCTGATAATTCAGAAAAGATAATATATCTTTATGACCGGAGCCATTGTCTGGTTGTTCAGTACATTTTCTATGAAATAAATATAAATTTTCAGCATCCGAAATATGCCAACCGGGGATGATTAGATTTTTTGTGAAAACCAGATTTACCGGAGCGGTTCTGGTGCATATATTTTTAAAATATAGTCTATTCAATATAAAATCTACAAAGAATGAAAAAAAACTTCCTTATTTTTCTGGCACTGGTCATGCCCATGGTTTCTTTCGGGCAACAGGAAAAAAAAGTATTCTGGTCTGAAGATTTTTCCGGGGGAAAACTGCCGGAGGGTTGGACTGTAAAAAGTTTAGGTGACAGCACGGTTTTATGGCATTGCACCGACCAGCCCTATCCCGGCTCACATCAATACAACAGGCAGGCACCGCCCATTGCGTCGGACAGCAGAGGTCATTTCATGCTTTTCAGTCCGGGCGTTAAAGTGGATAAGAACATCAATAAATGGAGAGATGCAAAGGTTTATCCGGATGGTTATTTTACGACATCAGCCATCAACTGTACCGCTCTGAAGTCGGCCATACTGCGTTTTCAGCAAAAATTCTGTTACATTCCGTGGGGCCGGGCAAAGGGGGCCGGTTTGTATGTGGGCATCAGCAGCAATGGAAAAGACTGGAAAGACTACCCCGTCCACCATGGGGTAAAAGGATGGAAAGACAGTCCCAATCCGATGACGACCGAACTGAATGTTTCTGATCTGGTGGCCGGAGAGCCAAAGGTATATATCCGGTTTTTGTGGAAAGGATTTTTTGCTTTCTACTGGATGGTGGATGACATCGCGCTGCTGGAAGGCTATAAACATGACCTGGGCGTCAAAGCATTGGTATCCCCGGCACCCCTGGACAACGTGTTCACGAAACAGGACACCATCAGGGTACTTGTAAAAAATATGGGATCGGAAGATATTTTGAGGAATTACAAAGCTACCTGTTATCTTGACGGTAAAGAGATCATGACCCTGCTCGCCAAAGGGGAAGATCAACCTTTGAAAACCAATACTACGACGGAGTTAGATTTCTATCCTGTTGATTTATCACAAAAAGCCTCCTGGGACATTAAAATTAAAACAGACCTTCCGGGGGATGAAGACACTACCAACAATACGGCTGTTTTCACGGTATATTCCAAACCGGTCATGCTCGGGAAAATTACCAGCATGGCAAAAAACAAAGACGGCAGTTTTCTTTTCAGCAGTCATGAAGCCCAGGTAAAAGTTTCTTTTCTCACTACGGATATTTTCCGTATTCAACTGGCCCCGCTGGGCAAGTTTGACGATCCCACCCATGGTAAGATCGTGGTGCCACAGGATCATCCGCCGGTAAAGGTAATTCTCAAAGACGAAGGGGAATCCTATGCCATGGAAACAAACGACATCATTGTGCGGGCCTATAAGGATCCTTTACGTTTCGGGCTGTATGACAAAGGCACGGATTTGCCCGTCTGGGAAGAAATACGACCTCTCACCTACGGAGCTTCTACGGTACAGACTCTGTCGCGCAAGGACCGTGAATACTTTTACGGCGGTGGCATGCAGAACGGTTATTTTTCACATCGTGACAGTACCATACGCATAGAAATCGGTGGCGGATGGAATGACGGAGGGCGCTCCAACCCGGCGCCTTTTTATCTGAGCACGGCCGGTTACGGAGCTTTTCGCAACACCTTCAAACCCGGTGTTTACAGCTTTCACGATCCGGTAACTCTAACACACAATGAATTCCGTTTTGATTGTTATTATTTCTATGGTCCTTCCCTGAAGAAGATACTGAATGAATACACCTCGGTCACGGGTCGTCCTTTTATGCCCCCCCGCTGGGGTCTGGAGATCGGCGATGCCAACTGTTACAACCGCAAGGGGGTCACTACGCCGGTCGTTATCGACTCGGTAGCACGCAAATACCGGTCCCACGATATGCCCGGGGGATGGATCCTGCCCAACGACGGGTATGGCTGTGGTTATACCGACCTGGATTCCACGGTACGCGAATTACATAAACTCGGTTTTTACACCGGTTTGTGGACGGAAAACGGGGTGGACCGGATTGCCTGGGAAGTAGGCACTGCCGGCACGCGCCTGTGCAAACTGGATGTAGCCTGGGTATACCGGGGATATGAATTTGCACTGGATGCCTGTAAGACTGCCTATCAAGGGATTGAAGACAACTGCGACGGTCGGGGATATATCTGGTCGGTAATGGGTTGGGCCGGAACGCAACGTTATTCCACCATTTGGTCTGGCGACCAGGTGGGTAACTGGGAATATATACGGTTTCATATTCCAACGGTCATCGGAGCGGGTCTCTCAGGATTCAATGCAGCCACCGGGGATGTGGATGGTATTTTCGGAGGTAGCGCCAAAACGTATGTACGTGATCTGGAATGGAAATGCTTCACGCCGGTATTGATGAATATGTCGGGCTGGGCCAAGTATATGAAACAACCATACATCCATGGAGAACCCTATACCTCCTATAACCGGAAATACCTGAAACTTAAGATGCGCCTTACTCCTTACATCTACACTTATTGTCATAAAGCTTATGAGACGGGGATGCCTACGGTCAGGGCTATGGTGCTGGAATTTCCCGATGACCCTGTCACCTGGGGAAAAGAAACCCGGTATCAATTTATGTCGGGAAAATGGTTGCTGGTAGCCCCGGTTTATAAAGATGAAGAAAAACGGGACAGCATATATCTGCCCGGAGGCACATGGATCGATTATTGGGACGGTACCCGGTATTGGGGTCCCAGTTGGCTGAATAATTATCAGGCCCCTATGGACAAACTGCCTCTTTTTGTCAGGAGCGGAGCCATCATCCCGATGTATCCGGAAATGCTGTATGACAATCAAAAACCCAAAGACCCCGTCACGTTGGATATCTATCCGGAAGGCCATAGTAAATTCGTTTTGTATGAAGATGACGGAACAACACGCGAATACCAAAAGGGGGAATTTGCAAAGACACTTATACAGTCTGATGTGGATGAAAATACCGGCATTCTGCATATTTCCTTATACGGTAACAGGGGAACATATGACGGCATGCCCGTATCCAGAAAATACATACTTCAAATCCATATGGAAAAAGCCCCAAAAAAAATCACACTGGATAGTAGAAAACTGAAGGATCTGAAAAACGTCAAAAGATTTGAAAGAAATACGGAAGGATGGTTTTTTGATCCGACTGATCGAAAAGGAATTATTTTTATAAAAACGATGCCAATCAGTTTGGAAAAAGGATTCAAGATCGAAGTGGCAGAGTAATAAGAAAGAAAAAATATTCTTCGATAAATATTCATAAAATAAAAAATTTGCATGTTAGTATCTATTTACTAACTTCGCAGCCTGTTAAATAAAATTATGCAGAATGCAAACTGAAAGACAAAAGGAAATAATCGAAGCAGCCTTGGATCTGATATATAAAAAAGGAATCCAGGGATTAACCATAAAGAATCTTTCTGAAAAAATAGGGATTACAGAACCTGCCATATATCGTCATTTTGAAAATAAAATCAGTATTCTCGTTTCCATACTTGATTTTTTTAAGAATAATACAGAACAAATATTCGAGAATGAATTGAAAAACGATGACAATGCCATTGATAAGATCGAACATCTTTTCAGTCGCCATTTTTCCACTTTCTCAAAAATGCCATCACTGGTTTCGGTCGTTTTTTCAGAAGAGATCTTTGTCAATGAACCTGTCCTGGTTGGAAAAATTGCTGAAATCATGGATAAAAACGACAAAAT
The DNA here is from genome assembly GCA_021157415.1 of Bacteroidales bacterium. Lineage (GTDB taxonomy): Bacteria > Bacteroidota > Bacteroidia > Bacteroidales > VadinHA17 > DRPN01. The sequence continues at coordinate 54,188 of JAGGWN010000072.1, forward strand.
TCTCACAGAAATCATTACCAATGGTCAAAGAAAAAATGAAATACGGAATGATATTCCCGCTAAATATCTTTCAATCATTATCATGGGTTCTCTGCGTCTGTTTGTAAAAAAATGGCAGTTTCTGAAATCTGTTAAAAATCTTCCCAGACAGGGCAAAGAGCTATTCAATTCAATAAAATTGCTGATACAAGAATAATTTACCGTGACGGATAAGATAATAAGACGATGATTTTCTAAATACAACCATAAATAGATTAAAACAGTCCGGATTTTATTGCCGGATTCTTTTGGGTACCTAAAGTTAGTGAAGATTAATTAACATATATAAAGACAGTTAGTAAATTATAATTAACAAAAAAATGGAAAAGTTTTTAAAAAAGATATTAGACAGGCCCTGGCTGGTCATTGTGTCAATCCTGGCCATAAGTGTTTTTTTGTTTTTTCAGATGAAAGAACATTCAAGGATGGAAACCAATCTGGACAAGTACATGCCACAAAATCATCCTGCGTTCATTTACAGTGACAGTGCAGAAGCACAGTTTAACATTAAAGATGGGATCATCATAGCACTGCAAAATAAAAAAGGGGTTTTCAATACGGCCACACTGGATACGCTAAAACAACTTACCAGGCGTTTGCAGAAAATGCCGGAGATTGAAAAAAGTGATGTTACGTCTCTTTATACGGCCGATAATATTATCGGTACGGAAGATGGAATGGATGTCCGGCCTTTTTTCAAGCGGGTTCCCAAATCTTCTGAAAAGCTGGCCGAGATTAAACATAATGTGGAAAAAAATGAAATGATATTTGGCCGGCTGGTCTCCAATGATGAGACAGTAACCGTGATCGTGGCCGAAATTGATGACGGTGTTTTTTCTCAGGATTTTTACAACAGGATCCTTAAAATGACAAAAGCATCTTCGACGGATGATATAAAAATTTATGTTGCAGGCCGGCCTATCGTTGAGGGAACGCTGGCATTATTAGGCCCTGCAGACATGCAACGAATGGTACCTATCGTTATTATTGTAATTACGCTGGTATTGGTTTTCATTCTTCGCAGCATTAAAAGCACACTGATTACATTGGGTGTTGTTTTTTTCAGCACTATATGGGTTTTTGGACTGATGGCCTGGATACGGATCCCGATTTATTCGGTATCCACGATGATACCGGTAATGCTTATTGCCATAGGGGTTGCATATGGGATACACCTGTACAGCCATTTGCAACTGTATTTACGAAAAAACCAGGATGCATCCAAAAAAGAGGCAACCCTTGACATGATCCATTACATGTGGAAACCCGTTGCCATGACAGCCATTACAACGGCTATCGGATTTATTTCCCTGCTCACCTCCCAGGTTTATCCGATCAAATATTTTGGGTTATTCACTGCTTTTGGTGTCATGGTCGCCCTGCTGCTGTCCCTTATTTTCATCCCGGCATCCATTATTATTTTCGGACTGCCTAAAGTGAAAATGAACAGGAAAAATACGGAAGAAGAGAAAGGGCTCTCTTTTCGTTTTGCTGCCGGAGTCATTAAAAAGAAGTGGATCTCCATCATTCTGACTACACTTGTCATTATTGTCTCCATCATCGGTATGCAGAAGATATGGATCAATTCAAGTTTTCTTGACAAGTTTGAAAAAGACAGTGATATTGTAAAAACAGACAGGTTTATCAATGAACATTTTGGAGGTACCACAACCCTGAACCTGATTCTGGACGGGAAAAAACAAAAAGACATCTTTAAGGAACCGGCCGTTTTAAAACTGGTGGAAAAAATGCAGAGGAATACAGAAAATAAGTTACAAGTGGTAGGAAACTCATTTTCGCTGGCTGATTATATCGACCGGATGAACAAGGTAATGAATGCCGATAAAGAAGAGTACAACCGTATTCCCGACAGCAAAAATATGATTGCCCAATATTTGTTATTATATGAAATGTCAGGTGATCCGGAAAACCTGAATAAAGTGGTTAATTACGATTATGATAAACTGAATGTCACTTTTCAGTTGAAAAGTGATGATTCAAAGGCCATTAATTCGACAATTGCCAACATAGATTCGTATAAAAAAGATTTTGCCAAATACGGGATTACATTGAATTATGCAGGAAGCGGTTATAAAGGGCTTGTTTTTGCCGATCTGATTCTGGAAGGTCAGATCAGAAGTCTGATTATGTCATTAATCATTGTGATCCTTTTACTTTCCCTGATGTTCAAAAACATCTGGATAGGACTGTTCGGTTCTGTACCCATTATTGTAACAGCGTTGATCAGTTTCGGGGTAATGGGTTTTTTAGGAATCCCATTAAACACCACCACGGCTTTATTATCCAGTATAGCTGTAGGTATCGGCATTGATTACGCCGTACATTTTATTGATCAATACCGTCATAATGCACAAAACACAGGGGACAAAATGCTTACGGCTCAGCTGACCATGGCTCATTCGGGAAGAGCCATTATTTTCAATGCGATTGCCGTGATCGCAGGATTCCTGGTACTTATATTTTCCGTTTTTCCCCCCAACCGTGAGCTTGGCGCCCTGGTGTCGCTCAATATGTTTACGAGTTTCCTGGGTACATTGACTATCCTGCTGGTGCTGCTGTATGAAAGCAACCTGTATTTCAAAAAAAAAAAAGAAAAAATAGACCATCAAATAAATCAATCTACAAACCATTAAATTAAAAGAAAATGAAAACATTAATATTGAAGACATCCATTATTGCAATGTTCTTTGCAATAAATTTTGGTGCCCAGGCACAATTAACGGGGAGACAAATCATTGAAAAAGTGTACAACCGGCCTACCGGGAAGGATCAGACCTCGGAACTTACCATGACTCTGATCAATAAAAACGGAAGTGAAAGAATAAGGCAGCTCAAGCAGTTTATCAAAGATAACGGAAAGATCAAGAAAAAGATCATGTTTTTCATATCTCCTGCAGATGTGAGAAACACTTCTTTCATGAACTGGAGTTATGATAACAGCAGCAAACCGGATGATCAGTGGATCTACCTGCCGGCACTGAAAAAGATCAAAAGAATTTCGAGTGAGAGTAAAAGTGACTACTTCATGGGGTCCGACTTTACCTATGATGATCTCGGCGACCGTAAGGTGGATGACGACACCCACAAACTACTCCGAGAAGAGAGTATTAACGGAGTTGATTACTACGTCGTTCAGAGCATTCCGAAAGATCCTGACTATATGTACAGTAAAACCATTACCTGGATACGCAAAGACAATTTCATGGGACTGAAAAAAGAATTCTATGATGAAGATGGTGCATTACTTAAGATGCTTCATGTGGTAAAATTTGAAAAAGTATCCGGCATCCTGATCATTACCCATTCGGAAATGGAAAATGTACAAAAAAAACATAAAACCATTATGCAATTGAAAAACGTAAAAATCAATACGGGTATTTCTGATTCATTTTTCACTGAAAGGATGATGATGAGAGGTATTTAGTGTGATATACAAAGCTAAAAAAATGAAAAACAAAGTAATTATTTTTTTATTACTGGTCACCTCGGCAAGCCTGTCTTTTGGTCAGCTTGTTGACATAACCGGTTTTGCCAGAACCTACGAAGGAGTTAAGGTTAAAGACGGGGATTTTGCCATCATCCAGCAGACCCTGAACCTGAATTTTGAGAAACGGGGAGAGAAAGTCGCATTCAAAGCCAATCCAATGCTGTATTTCTACAATGCCGACAGTCTGAATTTCACAATGCGTGAGATATATACCGATATGTATTTTAAACATTTTGACGTACGTTTGGGCAAGCAGCAGATTGTCTGGGGGAAAGCCGATGGAGTGTTTATCACCGATATCGTCTCCCCGCTCAATCTTACAGAATTTCTTTTACCGGACTTTGATGAGATCAGGACAGGGGTGATCGCTGCCAAGATTGATTACTACACTGGAAACAGCACCATTGAAGGGATATGGATCCCTCAGTTTACACCTACGACCAGGCCTCAACCGGGATCCATATGGTATATCCAACCTGATTTTCCGGCCCCACCCACTTTCGACTGGAGTAAAAGCAAGGTGAAAGCGTCATTGAAAAACAGCGAAGCATTTCTGAAATACTCCTTCATGGGGTCAAACATTGACTTTGATCTGATGGGCGGATATACATGGGATGCCAACCCGACAATGCATGCGCAGAAAAAAATGGAAATGGACACTGCAACCATGCCTCCCACTCCGGTGTTAACAGGATTACTGATCACCCCGGAACATCACCGGTTATATGTTACCGGTGGATCTTTCAGTACGGAGATAGGAGGTTTTATCTTACGCGGAGAAGCTGCCTATTATGATGGAAAGTATTTTCAAACCATGGATCCAAAGGCCGAGGATGCTCTTATTCAGAAGGATTACATAAACTATGTCGTCGGACTGGATTACAGCATAGGAGGTGTAAAGGTGAGTGGCCAGTTCATCCAGAAGCTAATCCTCGACTATAACGATTATATCACCGAGGATAAATCCCAGAATATGGCTACCTTCCTGGCACATTACGATATGCTCAGGGAAACGTTACATCTTGAGCTGTTTTCATATATCGGATTGACCAACGGGGATGCACTTATCCGGCCAAAAATCACTTATGATTTCGACGACAGCTTTAATATTTTATTGGGGAGCAACATTTTTGTAGGAGACCGGGACGGCTGGTTCGGTCAATATAAGGACAATACCATGGCTTATGTTAAGGTCAAATATAATTTTTAGAAACATTGGTGTGTTTGGTTTGAAAAGGGATAGCAGAGATGTCATGTATGGTGTCTCTGCTATTTTATTATTCTTCTTTTTTGAAATTAAAATCGTCCTGATTGATCTTATAAACAATCTTTCCCAGGGTTTTCATGTCGATATCCCCCACCAGGCTCAGGCCGAGGAATTCGTCTTTTGAGGTAATCATGATCATGGCCTCGTCCGTTTTGTCTCCTTCCTCATGTACCTTCACCACAATCTTCTCTCCACCCTGATTTATCATCATCAGGTCTTCGAAGTTTTCCTTCTCCAGGGCTTTGGTAAAACGGGCAACTACTTCCGGCAATTTCTTCTCTTTTGTTTCCGCCGCATTGATAATAATTACCTTGATGGTCTCCATCCCTGACAAAAAGTTCTTTACATCCTGATCATCCTGTCCTTTCATCACCATACTGACCAGGCCGGTAGGAATACGGAAGGTATATACACCGGGCAAGCCTTCATAATCGCGCATCACATGGTCAGCCACCGGATCCGGTCCGGAGGAGCAGGAGGAAAACAAAATGAAGGACACTGTTGAGATAAACAATGCTATCCTGACCGGGAAACTTGTTTTCTTTTTCTGTGTTATCATTTTTTTCATGAATATAATGCCCCCTCCCCAACCCTCCCCCGGGAAAGGGAAAGGAGAAGCTGAAAGGGAGAAATATTATTACTTCTTTTCTTTTTGTTTCGAGTCATTAAGTTTTTGCAGTTCCTCCATCCCGCTTACATTGATAGCTTTGGAGAGCTGGGCAATCTCCTTCATATCGATAATACCGCGAATGTCTATCACGGCATTGTCGTCCTTCCCTCCTACCACCAACAGCAGTTCTATAACCTTCCCGTCTTTCTCTTTCATCAGAAACTTCACTTTCTGATCCTTTTGCTGTACGACCATCAGCTCTTCATATTCCTTCACAGGAAGACTTTTCATGATCTCGTCATAAAAATTCACTTTTTCCTGTGACGGGGCATTGTCGTCCGTAGCCAGAATGCGAATACTTTTAAGATTGTTCATCATCTTATTAAATTCAGGGTCATCCAATTGTGCCTCGGAAAACATACTGAACATCTTGCTGGTAATATACACCGTAGTATAGCCGTCTTTCCCGCCATATTTGTCAAACAGTTGGTCCACGGCATCCTTTTGTGCGAAAACGGGAACAGCCATCGATGTCAGCAATACTGCAAAAATCCATTTTTTCATTTTCATAGCGGTAAATTTATTTATTTGTATTATTATTTGTATTATTATTATTTTTCAAATATTTGTTTATTATTTTTTGGGTATGTGATAAGGTTTTAAGTTGTCTCATCATCCCGACTCCGGCAGACAGGTGATTCAGATATTTCAGCTCGTTTACAGGTTTGGCTGCTTGTTGTATCCGGCTCATCTCCCTGGCCGGTGTATTTATTTCATCCAGCCGTGTCAGTTGGCCGGCACCTTTATTAAACTGTTGTGATACATACAAAAGAATACGTTGGGTTTCCTGATAAGCCAGTTGAGGATCGGAAAAGGTGTCCTTTGGAACTTGCCTCATCCAGGCAAAATATACCCCCACCAGTATGAGCAAAGAGGCTGCCACAGAGAGACTCCAGGCCAGGACAGGTTTGATGTGCAGACGGCGCACCCTGGTTTCCGGCACATGGACATCTATCAGCTTTTCCAGACTGGCAGAGAGCAAAGAGGAGGCTTTTCCATTCCGGGCATTGGCCATCGCCAAAAAATATTCCCGATCTGCTGCCAAAGGTTCCGGCACCTTGCCGCTCAGAAAATAGTCGCGCAGTTTCTTTTCTTCCTCCAGTGTAGTCCCGCCGTTATAGAATTTCTCTAACAGCTTTTGTATCTGTTCCTGTTTCATTGCTTATTGTTTTAATATAGGCCTCTCTCACACTCTTCCGAGCCCTGGACAACACGACCCGGACATTGTTCACCGTCATATTCACTGTTTCCGCTATTTCCTCAAAACCGAGTCCTTCCACATCGCGCATATGCAGGATGGCACGCTGGGTTTCGGGCAGTTGATGTACGATCTGCATGACATTTTTCACTTTTTCTTTCCGGTCAAGCTGCACATCCGGGGGATCTTCTGGCTGTTGCTTCTCCAGGATCCCCGGTTCCTCCATAGATACGGTATGCCGGGCCTTGATCTTATCGAGACAGAGGTTCCGCGTGACCGTAAAGGCCAATGCCTCCTTGCTGCGATATGTATCCACTTTTTCTCCCATCTTTAACAGCTTCAAAAACACTTCCTGCACTATGTCTTCCGCCTCTTCATGATCGCGGCTGAACCGCAGGGCAAAACGATACAGTTTATCGCTCATCGGCAAGAAAGTCTCCTTAAATTCCCGTGCATCCATATTGTCCGGTTCTGTTTGCCCTGTTCTATACTGAAAGTTAAAGATACTGTTTTTATGCATAAGGAAATCCCGGAAATTCCGAAAGTTTATCCGGCCTTCCCCGGGACTTGCCCTGCACGGTGGTTGTTACTTTCCTGCTTCCAGTTCCTCCAGAACCTCCAGATATTCCAGTCCGGCTCCATGCACATTCATTCCTCTGGATATGGATACCAGGCTGTTAGGTTTAAGTTTGCCCCGGATAATGATCAGGGCATTGTCATCTTTTCCGCCGGCCACCAGTAACAGCTCCCTGATATAACCGGCTTCCATACGCGCCAGAATCTTCACTTTTTCATTTTTTTCCTGTATTACCATCAGCTCTTCATAGCCTTTGACCGGCAGGTCACGCACCACCTCACTGTAAAAATCCACCCTTGTATTACCGACCTGATCGTCATCCCTTGCCAGGATTTTAATTGACTCCAGTCCGCTGATCAGTTCGGCGGTTTCCTTATCCTCCGGGTCTAGCTGAGACACCAGGTTGAACATTCCTTTGGTAATATGCACAGTGGTAAATCCGTCTTTCCCGGCGTATTTCGCAAACACACGGTCAGCCGCACTTTCCTGGGCCTGTAATAAAAACGGCATCAGCAATCCTGCCAGCAATAAAAAACCTGTCTTTTTCATGATCGTCTTTTTTTAGTTAAATAATTGGTTCGTTGTTCAAAGGGATGACGACCAAAAGAGAAATTCATTACAGGATCAGCGTAAAAAACAGTACCTAAGCCGACATCCCGCCCAGTAAGCCATGCATGGGAAAGTCTATCTTTTTTGGAGCAATAAATTCACCTGCCGGAAATTCCCGTTTTACCACCAGACCTATGAAGAAAAGCAACACAGCCATTTGTCCGTCATTCATTTGCAATAAAAACGGTTTGTGTGGATAAACCACCCCAAGTTGTGCCACTCATTCCGGTGATATTGTATATTACTTCCCAAAATTAGGACCACTGATTAAGTTGAAAAAAAGTTTAATTTTAACCCGTGAATTATGAAAAGAAAAAGAAGAAAATTTTGACTTCGTCGAGCTCGGACAGTAAACTGTCCTTTGGTAACGAAGATTTATTTGGTTCCTCAAGTGCATTTCTTTTAACCCAATCTTCCTGAGGACTATTTTCCTGTCTTAAATATCCTTGTATTGTAAAAGCCATATTCTTTTTGAATAACATACGGCATATAATAAAAATAATATTTGCCGGGCTTATCAACAGGACCGAATGCAAGCCGGCAACGTTCGTTGTTTACCTGGAAACGATAAATATTTTTGATCGTGTCACCACTTTCAGCATTAACAATAATAAATTGCTTTTTTTCAGGGAACCGGTCATGTCTTTACAATGTTAAAATGACTAACACTGAAGTCCGCCAGTCCTGTTTTCTATGTGTACAAGTATAATTTATTAGTTATGTATGTTTCATTTTATTTTTCAAATATTCCGGTTTCTACAACTATTGGTTTATGTATGGATCTGCTGTTCCCTTGTTTCCTAACGGCCAAATCGGGTTTAATAATTAGATTACTCAAACGTTCTCAGGAAATCCAGTAACAGCTGAAAATAAGGATCAACAAATTTTGTGTCATAAGCCATTGCCGGGCCGGAATTATTCAGGATTAAATTTTCAATCTTTTTATCGTTGCCATTTTTTTCAATTTTTGCTGCAACCCACTTCATATAATTACTTTCCGGATATTCTTCCAGGAATTTTGTCATTAACCGTTTGGCTTGCTTTTCTTCCCCATTTTGAATTAACAGTTTAAGCTGCAAATACAATTTTGAGTTTTCCTGCTGATAACCGGGATGTGAATACTGCATCACTTTACCGGCAAAGACAGCTTCATTCTTTTTATCTCCTTTTGCCTTGTATGCTTTCGATAAAATATAATCTTCCAATCGTTCATCAACATCATATGGTCTTCCAACACCCAGATTCTGCGGCCATAATTTTGCTTTCTCAGCATATTTTATTGCTTTATTATTTTTCCCGTTTTTTAAAGCGGAAAATGCGGAACGAATACAAGCTTCGTAGTACAAATCTCGTCCTATTGTAGCACCTTCAAAAGGTAAAAGTTCGTAATCTTCAAGGAAAGATATTGCTTCCTCATACTTATGCTGCCCGGTTAACGATTGTGCATAACACAAACCTATTGCCGGTTGCTCAGGGTACTTTTTCACAAAAGGCCGGATCAGATTAAATGCCTCAGCAGATTGTTTGTTTGAGATGTAGAAATTCGCCAATGCCAGGGCCGGGCGCCAATCATCAGGAGCCAGTTCCCTCGCTCTTGTCAAACATTCTAACTTCTCCTTATCCGAATCTGCCAGTTTTGATTTAGCGAGATAAAACGGTGCAAAATCAGGTTCCGTTCCACAAGCTGCAAATTGTTTTTTGGCATCTTTTATTAAATTTTTATTCCACAAGATCAAACCGAGATAATAATGCAATTTCCAGTCCGGCTTTTCAGTAAGCATTGTTTTTAAAATCTCAGCTGTTTCCGTGCGATGAGGAAAAACAAATTCGGGCGATTGACTCAGTGTTTTATTCAGATACAGCTCCTTATTGACGGGTGACAATTGTGCCAGCCACAAATCAACAATAACATTATCCGGTGCCAGACTCAACACTTTAACGGCCTCTTCATTACACCCTTTTTTACTGTAATTTATCGCAAGGTCTAAGAATGTTTCGTAGGGCAACTCATTTGTAATCCCTTTTAAGAACAGTTCTTTATCAGTTGCATTTCCTGAGATCAGATAGTTCTCAAAACTCTGGAAATGGCTGGTCTCGTCTAATTCAGCAATTCGTCCAAGAACCTTTTTGGCTTCATCTGTTTCACCCGATTTACGTTTTACAATAGCCAGTGATTGCAGAGCATCTAAATTGTACTTATTGAAAGCAAGGGCTTTGAGTGCATATCTTTCCGCTTTATTCCAATTTTGTTCATTCAGAAATAAATTAGCCAATTCAGTTGCAGCAGCCGACCTGTAAGCAATATCTCCCATAGCAATTGAAAAACCGCTTTTTGAAGTAGGAATATCACCGGTCTTTCGGCAGATAAGTCCCAATAAATAGTTTGCTTCACCATCGTAAGTATTAATTGCCAAAGATTTCTGAATCAACGCCAATGCCCTCTCATAATCCATTTGCCGGTAATAACTTTGTGCCAGACGATTTAATGCAGGCACAAATCCGGCATCTTTTTCCAATGCTTTTTGATAGGCAATTTTTGCGCCGGCGTACTCCCTTTGTTTTTCCAGTTCAAGCCCTTTGGTAAAAAGTCCGTATGCCAATCCCCAGTTAAAATCGGGATCGGGTTTTATTGGCCGGTCAACCAAAATATCTTTTTCGGATGAAGAGTAAACCAGCTTATCATCTCCCAGAACAACTTTAATTTCAGCAGTATCTTTTACATTTATGATGGTTTTATAAATTTCCAACGGCTTTAATTTCACCTTTTCCGAAAACAACAGATCGCCGTTTTTATAAATTCCAAGTTTGTCATCAATACCCTGCAATGCACTAAGTATAATCGTGATCGCGTTTTTATTCTGAATGGTATTTAACACACCGAATTCAGAAACGGCAACCATCCCTTTAGTTTCTTTTAAAGGGAACCATATCTCATTCATAATATCGGCATCGTGAGGGACAAATTCTTTATGTTTAAAAGGGGTTTTTGAGCTGCTGTTTGCCGCTTGGTTAAACAGTTTTCCTGCCTGAAACTCGATGTATTGTCCATCATTATCAGTCAATAAATCTTCCCATATCATACCTTCGGGAGCGAGGCCCCAAATCCACAATTTTTTACCGGGTTTTTCATCATAATCGCAAAAATGGCCAAACCCGAAATCTTCATCATGCCAATATCCGCCAAAATAATCGGAGTACGAATTTATTACATGGTACGATTTGTAACTTCCGAAATTATTGTTCTTGTACCAGCTAATATCCCGCCCTTTATCAACAGGCCAGTTGCCGGGTTCTCCGCCATGACCAATCCAGTTTTTACCGGGATAGATAAACTCCAGATCATCGCCTGCCCTGGCAGCTGCATTCATCCAGTGATAATATGTACAGGGCAATTCCGTATTGTTAAACCAACTGGCTTTTGTTTCGAAAAACGCTTTTCCCGGCGATACTTTTATCTCCACATTCCACTTTGTTCCCGAGGGCAGGTCGATTGCCCCAACCACACACGAAACACTTCCATCAGCATATTGTTTAGTAGTATAATCAACCGGAGTTGCACAAGTCGGGATATGCCCGATATCACCAAAATTATATTCCAGGCCGCCGGAGGTCCAGGCTCCACGCATAGCTACATCCCTGAATTTCACTACATGATTAAAATAGAGAAATTCTTTCCCCGTAGATTTTTCGATTGCTCCCCAGATTTTCCCTCCAATATCGGGACAAACATATACTTTAATAAATTCGTTTTCGAGTACTACCATTTTCCATTTTTGCTGAACAGCATTGTTGGTATATCCATTAAAATAAAAATAGGGATACATACGGTTTATCTCCGGTACCGGGTTTGGATCGGAAAAAGGATAGGTTTTGAACCCGATCTGCTCTTCGCTTATTCTTGCAGTTTGTGCATTTACCTGTAAGCCGGCAAACAGCGCAAGTATCGTTAAAGCAATAATTATTCGATTATTAATTATCTTTTGCAACTTCATATATTCTGGTTTCAAAAGGTTTTAAGCTTATTTCAAAATTAACAGCGTTTTCCAATGTTATCGATACAGAGTCGTTGCCATAAACAGGAACTAATAAATATTCACCGGCAAACCCCGAAGGCAATTTAAAAATTTCATCTAAACTATTTTTGAATAATTTTGTCTGACTTGATGGATTACGAAGCACAATAATTCCTTTTTCAGGTGTCCACGACGCAAAGCCATACACTTCCAGATTAATGGGACTTCCTCCTATCCAATGCGTGTCCTTCAATACATTCTCATTCTCTTTTGCCCACTTTGCAGCTTTGGCCAGGATCGGCCAGAATTCCGGTTTCATCCTGTCGTGACTGATATACAATTCCTGCAAGCTTGAACCATCGCCAAAGGATGACCAGACCATATCCGAAAAATCAGAAATACTATCGTTGATACATTTTGCCGGTAGCCCAAGATTTGCGTATGCAATACCAACCGTCATAATTGAATTCAACGGGTAGTAAGGTGCTTTTTTAACGACATTATTGTAGAGTGTGCCATCACGATATGTCATAAATCTTTGTGTCCGGGAACCTTCTCCTGCCATGTGCAGATCGCCTGAACCACGCCATGTGCAGTCGGCATATAACAACCAAAACGGCGACGGCCACGAGCCAACGGTAATATTTATATAAACATCGGGATTATGACGGCGGAGTGTTTTTATCAGCCGTATACCTGCCTCCATGTCCGGAAGATATTCCGGATTGGAACCCCCAAAACCATCGTATTTAAAATAGTTAACATGGTAGTTATCGAGCATATCTAAAGAGCGTTCAAGAAAGCGTTTGTAGTAATTCGCTCCTGCCAGGCTAAGTCCCCCGGCATTGGTCTCCAATCCTTCCCGGCGGGCTGACTCAATCCGTCTCCGCTTGTTTTCCAGATACCCGCCAAACGGCGACATCCAGACACCAATGCCTGAATTGTATTTTTTGCATAATTCGGCCTGCGGCTTAAAACCGTCGGGAAACTTTACCGGGTCGAAATACCAGACACTATCCAGATCGTCCCAGCCATCGTCGAAAACAAAAGAGTTAAGCTCGATATCATAAGGCTGAATAAATTTTTCGTTCCATGCATGCATACGCTCTATCAGTTGCTCCGAAGTGAAGCTGGAAGCACCATCTTCAGTAATATCCCACCAACAGTTATAATGCAAAAATTGTTTGTACGGTCGCGCCCGTTCACGTTCCAGATAATACAGAAATGCCCTTCTGTTTTGGTTTTCAGGTGAGACTCCCATTACTGCCCATTCCGAAATTACATTACCAGGCCGGAGAACATCAGACCGTTTTACATAAAAATTAAGGATACCATTGGTTTTTCGGTGAATGTGAAACAGACCCGTTGCATTTGAAGGGTTAATGATTTCAGGTTTTATCACATAACTCCCCGAAGCATCATAATCTTTCAACTTTAACCGATAAAAACTATTACCACCCGTCCCGTTTAACGGATGATTATCAATTGCAATCTGCTTCCCGTTTTCGAACAAAGCAACTGATTTTATATTATAATTTGCAGGACCACCACCATGCTCCACCGAAACAATGTATTCCCCCGGGGTATCAATAATTCCGGACACATCAATCGATTTTCGGTTAACCGTTCCAATATTCCGTGTCAGCAAAGCTTTACTGTGTGCAATGGGATGTTCCAGACCAAAAAAGAAATTCTTGTATTGAATGGGAGATCCAAGAACAAGTCCGGCATACTCAGCTCCTTCAAGTACGCCATCAAAAAAAGTAACCTGCCTGATTTTAACCGGTTTCTTTGCTGCCTTTATTTCAATATTCTGACGAATGTAATTGGAACCATCACGAAGTTGTGCAGTCCATTTAACGGTAAGATTTCCATTCTTTTCAGCCAGGAGAACCGAGATTTCTTTACCTGCAAAATGCAATGCTGCTGTTGGCAGACTGTCGGTTGCCGCAATATTTCCAAGTATGGGACGGTTCTGAATAAAAAAATCGTGGTTGGTAAGTTGTTGCCCGTTTCCCAACTCAATAGCAAAAAGGTTAACATTGCTTAAATCTACCGTTTGACCATCATATTTATTGGTTAACCGTTTTAGTTGAATTGTATTATTCCCGGTTGACCATTCTACTTCCAGCGCCTGATTTGTCAGACTCAGGCGATTGCCGGAAATATAACCTTCTGCTTCAGCCGGATATACGCCAGGGAAAAAGGAAACATCCCCGGCCTGGGAATTATAACATACTGCTAACAAAATAATAGATAATGCAAATAGCAGCACATATAAATGAATCTTGTTTAAAGTCATATTTTAATCTTTGCTAATCATTCACTTTCTGAATCAACTCTTCAAGCGGATTATCAAACGGAATAGTTTCGTTTATATATTCCGACTGAATCCACTCCTCTTCCCCCTTTAACATATCAAATCCGGTATTTTTCTTTTTGGCATTTAACCACATCTCCCAGCGCTTAGCGTAGTATGTACCAATTAATCCATTCCATGTACGAGCGGCATATTCGTTGACATCTCCACCCCACGTGGTAATCAGGCGTTTGGCATCACTTTCGTAATACTGTTTTTCTTCGGGTGTGTTACCAAAATTGCGAGCAAGTTCCACCCAATTTCCCAGCTTATGATTTGGATGTGACGCCAACAAACGGTCAATGAATTTCAATTCACTAATGGCTTCTTCATATAGTTTAAAGCTCTCACTCCTGGGGGCACTTTGTGCTGCGTATAATTTATTGTCAACCTCTAATCCGAGCAGTTGTGTTCCTAATTCAATGGCATCAAAAACATACAGTTCGTTTCCTTTTAATTCTTCAGAACACGCTAAAAACATTTTTACAGCTTTTGTGAAATCCTCCGACTGATGAACAGTTCCTTTCCCTTTTTTACCGGGCCGAAACTGATACCGGAAACGAGGGTGGTCAGTAAAAGTACCATAACAGGATTTCCGAAGCAGATCCCACGATTTTTTCATTTCAGGCGGATAACCACCATAACGTGCTTTACAGTACATTTCGAGCCAGCTATCCAGATCAATCTCTTCTGTTCTCCATCCCCAGTCTGAAAGAAGTTCATAAACAACCTCGTTGTTTTCTATTCCTTCGGGAGCAAAACCAAAGCCGACTAAATTACCTTTGTATTTATACTGCAGGGCTTGTTTGGGTGCTGTGGCATAAAAATCAAGCACTCCGTTCAGAGGCACATTCCCGCCCATATTCGGGATAAAAGAGTAAATCCACTGTTTTCCGAAAAACCCCTGATAAATTTTCCATGAATAATCTATCTTCCAGAACAAAGCATTATACTCATTGGCCATATCAAGGATCAGTAACTTATCATCCGGTATTTTCGACAACATAGCCCGAAGCCGTTCAGGAGTCCAAAACAGCTTGCCGTCCTTATCGCGGTGATACGGGAATGTCCAACCCTGCATGACCCAAACGGCATCAGGATTGGCCTCACGTATCGGTTTGTACACCGCTTCGCCATACGCTGCCAACTCCTTCTTCGCTATTTCCGGGTCGTCAGATAAAGGCACATCCATTTCGTTGAAGCTGTCGGCTAAATAAAACTCGCCTTTCCCAAATTCCTTTTCCCACTCTTCGATGTACATTTTGCCTATTTTCATAAACAGATCGCTTTCAGGCGAGAGGATATGAACCTTTTCCTCAAAACCACCCCAACCTAATTCACGCACATTTTCATCCGGATAGACACGGCTGATACCTTTGGGGACAAATCCTGCAAAAGCATGTACAATGGGATGCATCTCCAATTCACGCATCCGGTCCAGCATTTTATGGTTCAGCTCAATTTGTTTATTAAAAAACGATGCCGGCGGAGGGCCATCCCAGCCACCAATATTCCCCATCCTGTTCCAGGGGAAGTATGCAGGCCCCGAGAAATAATCTAATATCTCATCTTGCGTTAGCCCGATTTTCTCAAAAACACGATAAAGAATTGCTTCGTGAGCCCCTCCGATCAATGGCATATTCATTCCATGCATAGCCATCCAGTCAATCTCTTTTTCCCAGCGTTCCCATCCCCAGTAAGGCGTTGTATAGCCGTGGGTAACCGTGTTCATGTAGTAACGGTACTTAAAAGGAGCATTACCTTTTTTATCAACCACAGGCAATTGTTCAGGTACATTTATTCTGTTGCCCGACCACGATATGACCGAATTACATTCGTTCCGTAAATAATCGTAAGCTCCACGGCACATCGCTGTCGCCGAGCTTCCTGAAACATAAACCCGGTTATTTTCCACCCGAATTGAATAGCTGTCGTGAGCTTCTGTTTTTACATACTTAAATTCAAATTTAGAAGCATCATTTTCGCCTATTGTACGGATAAGAACATTTGTAGCTGCTTGTTCTGTTTTAACTGAATCATTCGCAGTGCATGAAAACATTACAAAAGCCAGAAGAGAGATGTAGATCAATTTATGCATGGTATTCTTACGAGTGAACGATATTCTGATTAGTCAATAGAAAATAACTGACACAGATATCTGCCCGTCTGAATTCGGGCAGGTCTAGTTTATTAGTAGTAATGGATATTTCATTTTAATTATCTTTTAAGAGGGAGTATAGAATATTTTGTGTAAACGCTCAAAATTAAATTCTGCATCTTTCTTCAAATTTAATCAAAAATTGTTGGAGGATCATGCCCCAGTTTTGGATAGGTACGGTCCATTTATTTTCGATGTTACTAATGGCAAGAAAAATGGCCTTGAGGGCAGCCTGATCATTGGGGAACAACCTGTGGGACATATTCCCCGTTACGATCTCTGGGAATATGAACGGTTATTTCATCAAGACTTGTTTTTAATGTTTTGGTGTATTCTCCATTTCTGGAGTTCCCGCTGTTCTCTCCCTTTTTTGAGTGTTTCTCATAACACAGATGTTCTGTCATCTCGGCCTGTAACAGTTAATTTATCCCTTCTTTGAATAACTCACTGAAAAACTCATCAAAATCCTTTCGATCTTTAAAGTCTTTCCAAAAATCTTTTGAAATGTTTAATCTCTTTTTCATAGCTGACTGTTTTAAAATTACAAATATGAATCTTTCCTGAAATTTTTTCTGATTATTAAAAATCAGAAAAATTTTTTAAAGTTAGCGTTTACACAAAGTTATCCAAAGACCCGACTTTTGGGAACCTTCCATACACACTTTTTGGAACATTACCATTTTTGTAAAGTGTATATTATAATTGTACTACATCAACAAGCCCTTCCTACATTGCAGGTATCCAGCCTATGTTGGATCAGCTCTTCATCAGTTATACAATCCTGACTTTTATTTCTTCCTTAAATTTTAATGAATAATCCTGTTCTTTTCCTCTGTCAATTCATTTGTAAATAAGCTCTTTATGGTTCATCATTTTATTTTAATTTATTTCAGAAATAATTACATCTCCTTTCCGGGAGGAAGGGGTCACTTTTAGTGCTTCAATTTTCCCGTTTTTTATAGTCCCTTCAATGATTGTATTATAGGGGGCGTGAAGCTTAAAATCAACATTCCATTCTTTCGGCCAGGCAGGTACCAGATAGATTTTTTTTGAATAAGGATCCGCTTGCAATAACATGGACTGAAATGCCTTCATTAAAACCCCACCATGATCCTGATCGGGCGTCCAGTCGTAGTTTGGCCCCCAGAAAGCAGGGAAGCGCTTTGTTTTATCATAATTCTTTGCACGACTGACCAAACCGTTTTTTGCCTGTTCTGTTAATCCCAGATAAGTCATAAAAATATCATCCTGCCGCCAGCCAAAATGTCCTTTGTCCCAACGATGTTCCAATGCATTTTCCCCCCATTCGATATCCGGGTTACCCACTCCGATCAGCCGGAAAGGAAATACTGCATACAATTCCGGATTTTCAACATTTTGCTTGTTCTTAAACCGTTCCGCAGGGGCCAGAGCCATTCCTGATGGAGTTTCCCGTAAAGGGATTTCAGGCAGCTTTACATCAAGTTCTCCCCAAAATTTCCTGTCTGATTCACTTGTTAAGTTCTTCGGCAATGCAGCAAGCCTTTTGATAATGCTGTGCATGCCTGCCAGTTCGGGCATCGGGTTTGTACAATCCCACCAGGTCTCCAGTGCCTGGGACGGATGCATAACCAATCGTCCGCTGCTGTCTGTTTTGTAATAATTATCAAAGAAATGCAAGACATCATTCGCTACCGGAAGAATTTTATCCTGAAGAAATTCTTTGTCTAGGGTATAGTCATAGTAGTCCAGCATCATATGCACCAACTCCAGACCGGAGATCCATTCCCATTTATGCCAGCGGCTCTCCTGCAAAGGGTCTTCCCGCTCTTCATAAGGAGTCCAGCCATAGGTGGCTGTAAAATTAGCGCCCCAGAAATACATACACTCAGGGAAATAAGCTCCTTCGAACCCGAAATATTTTCTTGTGCGTTTTTTACTCAGTTTGTAAATCGAATCGGCATACATCTTAAAAAGAGGTTGCATCAGGTCGTAGTCTCCGGATGCACACATGCTCAGGTAGGGCAATCTCGTGTTCTGCCACCAGTAGCCGGGGCCCCATCTCCGGTAATCGGCATCACCGGGCATCCCCTCTGTCGGAACGGTAAAAATGGAACCGTTAAATTTTACAGGATAGCGACCACGCCCTGCACAGGCATCTATAAATCGCTGGAGGGTATATGCCCGCGTGACTATATAAGCATCATCATCCTCCGGATCCCCTTTACTGCCGGCAGAAGTAGCATATATCCAGCTCCTGTCCCAAAAGTCTGACCACCACCTCATATGTGCTTTTTCCCGGTCATAAAAAGGTATGCTTTCAATCTCAGCAGCCATTTGTTCAATATCTTCCTGCCACTTGTTGGGCTGAGATGGATGCTTAGTTAACACATAGATGTTTAATCTTCCT
Organism: Bacteroidales bacterium; assembly: GCA_021157415.1. Taxonomy (GTDB): domain Bacteria; phylum Bacteroidota; class Bacteroidia; order Bacteroidales; family VadinHA17; genus DRPN01. Next base: position 72,975 of record JAGGWN010000072.1, read on the forward strand.
GATTTTTCAGGTGCGGTTGTAAGACTTTTGTCATTCAATCTTTTGGTATCCGACCCGGTTATAATTGCTCCGAATGTGCGATGAAGAATAGGATCATTTGTAACAAAGTCCGACAATCCCTGCAACTTCACATTCAGATTGAACCCAACCGATTTTTTATTGTAGTGATACCAACCGATGTAATTTTTCGTATTCTGAATTAAATGATCCGGTTCAACGATCACAGGCTCATGTAAACTTCCGGGTTTAGAACGATCTTCCAACAAATCGCTTACTTCCAGTCTTGGTAATGAATAAGGTTCGGCACGCCATAGTTCAATGTTTGCTGTCATACTTACCGGTACCGAACATTCATGTGTAAGATGAATAACCGGATGATTGGCATCCACCCACAACTGAAAACTTAGATCAACATCTTTGCCTCCGACTTTCCCTGCAGAACTGATCCGGATGGTTCCTGTTTTCAGGTCCAGCTCCTGTTTGAACCTGTCTCCGGGAAAAACAATAGCGGGGGTACACTTCACCCTTACTTTCCCTACCTTCAGCAAACGTCCGTTATCGCCCCAGGAGTCGGTTTTGCCAATATAAAAACAGATGTCGCCACTCTCTTCTACCCATACATTCAGACCAATATCTCCATTTCCAACGGGCATCGATCCATTGTAGTCTTTGCTGGGCGAATCCCATATTACATTATATTGCTGTAACTTTTGCCGGCTTTCTGTGGACCCGGGCTTATGAGATAACGCAGGATTAGTCTGCTCATTGCAACCGGTCATCAATAACCCGGCTGACAGCACGATCATGCTTAATGCTACTATTTTTTTCATATGTTTATAATTTAGTCCTGGATGTTTCATTTCTTTTCTTTTATTTTATTTCTTCTATGTAAAAACTTAACCCGGCCCCCCTGACTTTCCTGTTAAAATCAACTTGTACCGTAATTTTATGATCTTTTGTTGTGGCAGCAGTATGCGTGAAGTTGTAGATCCCCCCTTTTTCTGGTCGCCGGGATAAATATAGATCCCCATTTGAAGACCATTTTTTTTACAACTTTCGATGAGTTCATTAAGGACATCACCTTTTCCTCCTTTGTAGGGTGTGTTTTTAATCGAATATTCACTTGTTTTTGTTTGCCACCAACAAAAACCGCCAACATGCTTTGCAACGTAAAGAATGGTTTTGGCCCCAAAAGATTTAGCTGCCTTAACCCACTGATCAGTATCCAATTGCTTTGGATTAATGTCTTTCAGAGGGGTTGTTTCCCTGTCCCACTCAACGCCTTGCCAGGTTGCAGGAGACAAATGAACGAACATGATCCTTTCGCGCTCCTGGTACTCGTACTGGGCCTGACTCGGACGTGCTAAATGAGCCGCTTCCGGATCGTTAATGGCTTCCTGTAAAGTGATTTTCTGTTTATTCCCACTATTACAGGAAATAAAAACAAGCGTTAGAACGATTGTGAGATATCTAAGCATTTTATTATTATTTTATCACTATTAACCGAATAAACTCAAATTACGGTATTTTTTATTGCTAACTATTTGATAGTCATACTTACATGAAATTTTATTACACACAAGCAAATAAACATCAAGGTCGCTGCTTTAACTTTGCATTGCGAGCTCGAAGCTCAATAAATAAATAAATTATGTATAATTTAAAAAGCAAATATTATGAAAGTCAGCGACCTTGATGTACACAAAGATAGTGTATTTTGTTCAATTTACGACGGGAAACAATATGGAAAAACCCAAGAGTTTAACACATTTACTGAAGGAATACGCCAAATGGGATATCATCTGAAACTGGAGAAAGTTAAGAAGGTAGCCATGGAGAGCACAGGGATTTACTGGATACCGGTGTGGAATATATTAGAAGATATGGGATTTGAGTTGATGCTGGTGAATCCTTACCTGATAAAGCAAATGCCGGGGCGCAAGAGTGACATAAAAGATGCGCAATGGATAGCCAGGTTATTA
>JAGGWN010000026.1 GCA_021157415.1 Bacteroidales bacterium
GTACCACGGAGACACCCATGATAACCCATAGAATAATTTTTACAAAGGTTTTAAGTGTACCAGACATGATATCTCTTATTTATTTTTAGTATTATGTTTTATCAGTATGTCAACCAATGAGATAGAAGCATCTTCCATTGCTACGGTAATACTGTCGATCTTGGACAGGATGTAATTATAAAATACCTGCAGGATGATACCTACGATCAAACCGGATACCGTAGTGATCAAAGCAACTTTGATACCGCCGGCAACCAATTGAGCAGAAACTGTCCCTGCTACCTGGATGTTATCAAAAGCGCCAATCATCCCGATGACCGTTCCCATAAATCCGAGCATGGGGGCGATGGCGATGAAGAGTGAAATCCAGGAAAGGTTTTTTTCGAGCAGTCCCATCTGAACGCCGCCGTAAGAAATGACAGCTTTTTCTGCCATTTCTATCCCCTCGTCGGCCCGGTCGAGACCTTGGTAAAATATGCTGGCTACCGGTCCGCGGGTATTTCGGCATACTTCTTTGGCTGCTTCAACACCCCCCGATTCAAGTGCATCTTCTACATTCTTTAGAAGTTTTGCGGTGTTGGTGGTAGAGAGGTTCAGGTAAATGATTCTTTCAATAGCCAGTGCCAGACCAAAAATCAGGGTCAGAAGAATCGTGCCCATAAAACCGGCACCCCCTTCGATAAATTTGGCTTTGATCTGTTTCAGTAAAACATTCTGGTTCCCCTGTTGTTTCTCACTACTGGCCGGAGTGGCCGCCTGTTGTACAGTGGTATCAACAGAAGCAGAGTCGTTTTGAACGACAGTGGCTGTGTCACTGTTTGGCTCACTCTGAGCAACAGCAAAATTGGATGCCCCTAATCCCAGCATCCCGATGACCGCAACAAATGCAAATAGTTTTTTCATAATGAACGTGTACTTTTTAGTTAATAACGAAATCTTTGTTGTGCAAAGTATTAAAATTTATTTTAGAATTCCAATAATTTTTATTGCGGAGAGGAAGGGATTCGAACCCTTGGTACTGTTCCACACAGCACACACGCTTTCCAGGCGTGCACCTTCGGCCACTCGGTCACCTCTCCGAACAAGTATGAAGAACAGTATCATATAGGGCCGCAAAATACAAAAAAAAGTTAAATTATTCACGCATTTCTCCGCAAATTGATTTTTGCAGCAATATTTTTTTCTCTTCTGAAGAAATGTCTAGCCCAAGGACAAGCATTAATTTAGTTAATGCTGCCTCGGAAGTCAGATCTTTTCCTCCTATGACTCCGGTTTCTTTCAGCCTGTGACCGGTTTCGTACTGGTCCATATCTACCGATCCGGCCCTGCATTGTGAGATATTTAATATTATCCCTCCGGAATCAATAAAGTCTTTTAAGGGTGACAGAAAAGCCGGAGACGTCGGTGCATTGCCTGCGCCGTATGTCTCAATGATCATCGCTTTGAGGGAAGGAATCCGGGTGATCTCTCTGATGATCTGTGAAGATAATCCGGGGAATATCTTCAAAAACATTACATGGGGATCCAACCGGGTGATTAATTGTAGTTTTTTTTCAGAACGGGCTTTCCGTATGGCGTTTTTGTTGTAGTGAATATGAACGCCGGTTTCTGCCAGCAGTGGATAGTTAGGTGAAACAAAAGCATTGAATGTTTCAGCACTGAATTTTGTGGTACGGTTCCCCCTGAATAGTTTGTATTCAAAATAAACAGATACTTCGGGGACCATCGGTTGCCCGTTTTCATCCATCGAGGCAGCAATTTCAATGGCAGAGATCAGGTTTTCCTTACCGTCAGTGCGTAACGTCCCGATCGGCAGTTGGGATCCGGTCAGAATGACCGGTTTTTGCAAATCCTGCAACAGGAAAGAAAGGGCGGAAGCGGTATAAGCCATGGTATCTGTTCCGTGCAATATGACAAAACCATCGTATGTATGATAATGCTCTTCGACCATACGTCCCAGCCTTAGCCAGAAGTCCGGTTGTATCTCTGAGGAATCAACGACCGGGTCGAAGGTAAGCGTGTCAATCCGGCAATCAAACTGATACAACTCCGGGATTTGGTTCAGGATATGATCAAAATCCAGCGGTTTGAGCAACCCTGTGACAGGGTCATTGACCATGCCAATGGTGCCGCCTGTATATATTAATAGTATGGATTTGGCTTGTTGTTTCATGCAGGAGGTATTTTTTTCTGTCGTTTTGGAATATGACGGGTCAGGTTAATGAAAAAAGTTTCAACGCATTCCGGGTTGTAATATCTGCAAGGGTATCGGGGTTTATGGAAAAAAGATCGGCAAGAAATTGTGCGATGTAGATAAGATAACTGCTTTCGTTACGTCTTCCCCTTTTTGGTACCGGTGCCAGAAAAGGAGCATCTGTTTCCAGTACCAGATGTTCAGGTCCCAGGGACAGTAAAGTGTCTTTCAGAGAGGCGTTCTTGAAAGTTACAATGCCTCCGATGCCCAGGAAAAATCCTTTTCCGATGGCATATTCTGCCTGATCCTGTGTTCCGGTAAAACTGTGAAAAACTCCTGCCGGTTGCTGTGGAAACTCTTCCAGGACGGAAAAAATAAGGGACAAAGACTCGCGGGAGTGGATGACCAGTGGCAGGTTGAAGCTGAGAGCCCATTCGATTTGTTGCCGGAAAGCTTCTGTTTGTTCTTTCCTGAATTTTTTATCCCAGTAGAGGTCGATCCCTACTTCACCGATACCGACATAAGAGCCTTTTTTCAGGTGAACGAACATTTCATCCAGTTGTTGCCGGTAATCTTCCTTTACCGACGTGGGATGTAATCCGATCATGGGATAACAGTGGCGGGGGAAGGCCTCGGCTAATTTCAGCATGGGAGTCAGGGTGGAAAGATCGATATTCGGCAGGAGCATTTTATCCACACCTGCCCGGATAGCTGATTGTACCACGTCTTGACGGTCTGCTTCAAATTCAGGGAGATAGAGGTGGGTATGAGTGTCTATAAGATTCATGATGAAATCATGTGTTGGGCAAAAATACAAAAAAGGGGCAAAACGCCCCTTTTTTGATGATAATATGATCGTTTATTACACAATTCCCTGAGCCAGCATGGCATCGGCCACTTTTACGAAACCTCCGATGTTGGCTCCGTTAAGGTAGTTCACCCAACCGTCTTTTTCTTTTCCATAGGTTACACAAGTAGTATGGATGTCTTTCATGATGGTTTTCAGCCGGGAGTCCACTTCTGTGCGGGTCCATGTGAGGCGTAATGAATTTTGACTCATTTCCAGGCCGGATACGGCCACCCCACCGGCGTTGGCGGCTTTGCCGGGGCCATAGAGAATTTTGTTTTTCAGATAGATTTCAATCGCTTCGGGGGTACTGGGCATATTGGCTCCTTCAGCTACACAAATACATCCGTTGTTAATGAGAGTTTCTGCTTCCTGGCCGTTAATTTCGTTTTGTGTGGCGCAGGGGAGAGCAACATCACAGGGGACGCTCCACGGACGCTGACCTTCATGATATTCCACCCCGTATTTTTCTGCATATTCCTTAATTCTGCCACGACGGACATTTTTCAATTCCATAACATACTGCCATTTTTCCTGGTCAATTCCGTCGGGATCATGAATGTACCCACTGGAATCGGACAAAGTAACGACTTTGGCTCCCAGTTCATTGGCTTTTTGTACGGCATACTGAGCTACATTCCCTGAGCCGGAAATGGCTACCGTTTTGCCTTTCATGGATTCCCCTTTGGTATTCAGCATCTCTTCTGCAAAATAAACAGTTCCGTAACCGGTGGCTTCAGGACGAATGAGGCTCCCACCCCATTCCAATCCTTTTCCGGTAAGCACACCGGTGAATTCATTTTTCAATCTTTTATATTGTCCGAAGAGAAATCCAATTTCACGACCTCCGACACCGATATCTCCGGCAGGTACATCCGTATTGGGACCAATGTGACGGAATAATTCAGTCATAAAACTTTGGCAGAAACGCATAACCTCATTGTCCGATTTCCCTTTGGGATCAAAGTCAGAGCCGCCTTTCCCGCCACCCATAGGAAGAGTAGTCAAAGAGTTTTTAAATACCTGTTCAAAGGCCAGGAATTTAAGAATACCCAGGTTTACAGTGGGGTGGAAGCGCAACCCTCCTTTGTAAGGACCAATGGCGCTATTCATCTCAATACGGTATCCTTTGTTGATTTGGATATCACCCCTGTCATCAACCCAGGGAACCCTGAACAGAACAACGCGTTCGGGTTCAACCATACGTTCCAGAATTTTAGCCTGTTTGTATTTGGGATTTTCCTCAATATATGGAATCAACGATTCAGATACTTCCATTACCGCCTGGTGAAACTCTTTTTCTCCGGGGTTTTTGGCGATTACTTGTGCTAAGAACTGTTCTACTCGTTTGTCCATAATAGTTTGATTTTAAGTGATTAGTACTGTATTTAATATAATAATATGCATTTTTTGCATAAAAAGTATGATTTTAAGCATTATTCATATTCTCCGATGGTAAAATGTTGATATGTAAGAGGTAGTAGGAGGTTTTGAAAAGGAATGTTTAATAACATATTGATCATCAGGTCAGATAGCGGTATATGTTTCCAGGAAGGAGAGTAATTAATCCGGCGAATTCAAGATTTAGCAACATCGAAGAAGCTTTACTCACAGGTAAATTGGCCAGGACAGCCAATTGGTCCACCGAAAGTTCTCCGTGTTTCTGCAGGAGTTCAATCAGCTTTTTTTCCTCTTCGTTAAGGTGTACAAAAAAAGCCTTTTGAATCTCTTTTTTGGGGAGGGGAGAGGTTTCCCAACCCATGAGATAAGCGATATCTTTTCCTGATTCTATGAGAGCCGCCTGGTTTCTTTTAATCAGTTGATTGCATCCTTGTGACCACGTGTCCGATGTTCTGCCGGGGAGTGCGAACACATCCCTGTTATAAGAGTTTGCCAGGTCGGCTGTTATCAGCGCACCTCCTTTAATCGCGGATTCCACCACCAGGGTGGCGTCAGCCAGTCCGGCGATAACCCGGTTGCGGGCGATAAAATTTCCTTTGTCTGGGATTTGGGAGGTAGCGAATTCCGTTACCAGGGCTCCCTGTTCAACTATATCCCGTGCCACCTGCCGGTGTACGGCAGGATAAATCATGTGAAGGCCATGGCCCAGGACGGCTACGGTTTTCAGTCCGTTTTTCAGGGCTGCCTTATGGGCACATACATCTATGCCATAAGCAAGGCCACTCACGACCAGAAGGTCTGGAAAAAAGGCAGCCAGTTGTTCAATGATTTTTTTACATTCGCCGGTACCATATGAAGTGGCATGTCTGGTTCCGACAATGCTGATGATCTTAGTGGTATCAAGGTCTGCTGCTCCCCGGATGTATATAATCACAGGGGCATCCTCACACTGTTTCAGGCGCATGGGATAGTCGTCATCCAGAAACCAGGCAGTCCGGATATTATTATTTTGTACAAATTCGTACTCTTTCTTTGCTGCTTCCAGTGCTTTCTTGCGTTGGATACTTGTGGCAGGATGGGATCCTATACCAGGGATTTTCTCCAGGATCCTGGAAGATTCGGTGAAAAACTTTTCCGGTGATCCAACATGCGCCAGGATAGACCGTGTGCGTATAGATCCTATTCCGGGCAGGAGGCTTAATGCGATTTGATAAACCAGAGCATCCATAAATAATTAAAGCACACCCAGATCGAGCATGGCATTGGCAACTTTTAAAAAACTGGCAACATTGGCTCCTTTGACATAGTCAATATATCCGTCCGGTCTTTTCCCGTATGTTACGCAGGCATGATGGATATCACTCATGATCTGATGCAGACGATCATCCACCTCACGGGCAGTCCAATTCATTTTCAGGGCATTTTGTGACATTTCCAGTCCCGAAGTGGCGACGCCTCCTGCGTTGGATGCTTTGCCCGGTGAAAAAAGGATCCCATGATTCTGAAAAACCTGGATGGCTTCCGGAGTACATGGCATATTGGCTCCTTCCGTGACGCAGATGCATCCGTTCTGGACAAGTTGTTTGGCATCCTCTCCGTTGAGTTCGTTTTGCGTAGCGCAAGGCAGTGCCACATCCACCTTCACTTCCCATGGGTGTCTGCCGGGGATAAATTCCACTCCGTCAAATTTGTGGGCATAGGGTTCGACAATATCTTCGTTGGTAGCACGTAGTTCCAGCATATAGTCAATTTTTCTGCCTGTGACACCGGCCGGATCATAGATGTATCCGTCAGGGCCGGACAGCGTGACTACTTTGGCTCCCAGTTCGGTAGCTTTTTTGACGGCACCCCAGGCTACATTCCCGAAGCCTGAGACTGCTATTGTTTTGTTTTCGAGGGTTTCGCCCCGGCTTGCCAGCATTTCTTTGGTGAAATAAACCACACCGTACCCGGTGGCTTCGGGGCGGATGAGGCTGCCTCCCCAGTTCAGTCCTTTTCCGGTCAGTACGCCCGTATGCTCATGGGTCAGTTTTTTGTACATGCCGTAAAGAAAACCGATTTCCCGGCTGCCTACTCCGATATCTCCGGCAGGAACATCTGTTTCAGGACCGATGATCTTCCAGAGTTCCAGCATGAAAGACTGGCAAAAGCGCATGATCTCATGTTGGGATTTTCCCTTAGGATTAAAGTCACTTCCGCCTTTGGCCCCCCCGAGGGGAAGCGTCGTCAGAGCATTTTTAAATATCTGTTCAAATCCCAGAAATTTCAGTATGCTCATATTCACACTGGGGTGAAAACGGAGACCTCCTTTATACGGACCCAAAGCATTGTTAAACTGCACACGATATCCCAGATTAATGTGTACGTTTCCCTCATCATCCGCCCAGGGAATTTTAAAGGTGAGTACCCGGTCGGGTTCGATCAGCCTTTCGATAATGCCGGCCGATTGAAACTGGGGGTTCCGGTTGTATATTTCTTCGATGGATTCCATGACTTCCCTCACTGCCTGAAGATATTCTTTTTCCCCGGGATGTTTCTGTTCGAGCCGTGATACGATTTCTTCTGTTTTCATGATGGGATTCATTTTTTAAGTCTGGCGCAAAGCTAGGGATTCGTATTTCTCAAAAAACATGATTTTTTTCATATTTCCAGTCTGTTATATAACAGCCCCTTTCCATGCCATCAACCTGGAAAGGGACATCATTATTTTTTTCTGATCGTCTTTGGGGAGTCCGTTAATATAAATAGGAGGATATTTGGCTGACCTGTTGTTGAGGTTCTGATAGATGAACAATGCTTTGCGAAGTCGGAAAAAACTCTCTTTGATTTCCGCCTTTACGAAATCCTTCTTAGGGATATGATAGGTTTTTTTCGCTGAAGAAAAAAACCCAATGGGATAGGTTTTGATGACAATTTTATCACCTTCATCAGAATAATATATATAATGGTATTTTAAAAGTGTTGGATATAACAATACGGAAATGTAAATAATACCGAAAAAAACCGTGTAATAATCTTTCGGAATTTCCGGAGTCAGCTTTTCATAAAAACGGGTCAGGTAAATAGAATAAACAATGAAAACATAAAGGATGGTACTGATCAGATGTGCCAACCAGGTGATAATATGCAAATGTTTGTTTTCAATGGTCATCTTCCCGGATTATTTATGGTTTGTATAAAAAAAAGTCCGGTACCGGGAATATTATTTTCCGGCTGTTAGTGAATTATAATAATAGATCAGGTCTATAATGTCATCTTCTTTTGCAAGTTTCAGGTGGTGATCCTTAATATATTTCCCCAGTTCGCTTCTATGATTACCCAGTGCGTTAAGAATACTTTTTTTGCTTTTGGAGATTCTCACGGCCGGACTGTTTCCTTTTTTAATATAGTAGGTTTGGGATGTGCGGAAATAATCCCTGTAATTGCCTCCTGCGTAATTGCTGGCGGGAAGTTGTTCTCTTTTTATGATGCTTTCCCTTCGAAGTAACAATTTGCAATTGCCTTGTGCAAGTACTTCAAAAAAACCGTTTTTATGAAAAACTCCTTCCTTGAAACGTGAGTATATAAAATGCCGGTGTCCAAAGTCGATATGGTCAATTATATCAGGGGAAGAGAGCACTTTAACAGTGTCGTTAACATCCAGCTCAATGTTGTCAGTATAGGTGTTCAAACGGAGGGGTATGTCCCTGGCCCGGGAAGAATCTTTGAAAACAATGACTCCTTTTTCGAAGTCTTTATCCACAAAAGGATTGCCATGGACTTTTATATAAGCATCTTTTTCCACGATCAAAGACCGATGCATCATTTCTATGATCTTGGGGTTGGTATTGGGTGTTGAATAGATCTGCCCGAAAGAAATAACCGGGAACCCTATGAAAAGCATAATGACTATGACTGATTTCGTTTTTATCATTTTTGTATTATTTTATGAATGCAAGGTATAATATAGCTTTGGATAATATAACAAAGTTAATGAATTTATATTTTATTCAGGCTGGTTATTATCATGCTTTCTTTTTGTTTTAAAAAAGGAATCCAACAGGTTTATTGCTTCATTTTCCAGAATACCCCGTTTTATTTTTGTCCGTGGATGCATGATTTCCGGGTGATATCTCAGGTACCCTCTTTTTTCATCGCGGGCACCAAAAACAACACAACCGATCCTGGCCCAGAAAAGAGCTCCGGCACACATGGGACAGGGTTCGACGGTAACATACAGGGTGCATCTGTCCAGGAATTTTCCTCCCAGGTGATGTGTCGCTGCCGTAATGGCAAGTATTTCAGCATGGGCTGTGGGATCATGTAGCGTTTCCACCTGATTAAAACTGCGGGCCACGATGGTGTTATTGCACGTAATCACAGCACCTATGGGGATCTCCCCTGTCTGCAATGCTTTTTGTGCTTCTTCCAGAGCCTGCTTCATAAAATAGGTGTCATCAAGAATCTTGTCTTTTTTCATGGTATAAAATAAAAAAGATGAGTAAAGATGAAAAAAAACCATGGCAAAGAGAATATTCACCGTGATTATTTTATGTATTTTTGCCAAAATTTTCTATTATGTACCGTACACACAATTGTGGTGAGTTAAGATTGGAAGATGCCGGGAAACAAGTGGTCCTTTCCGGCTGGATTCAAGGATCGCGTGATCTGGGGGGCATGACGTTTGTTGATCTGCGTGACCGGTACGGCATCACTCAGCTTGTATTTAATATGGATCAGAATGCAACCCTGTGTGAAGAAGCAAGGAAGCTGGGACGGGAAGATGTGGTAAGGATTGAAGGCGCTGTCAGGGAAAGGAGCAATAAGAATAAAAGCCTACCCACCGGAGATGTTGAGATTGAGGTGAGAACCCTTGATATTCTAAACAGGTCGGAATTACCTCCCTTTACGATTGAAGAAGATACGGATGGAGGGGAGGAGATACGGATGAAATATCGATATTTGGATTTGCGGCGGGAGCCGCTGAAGAAAAACCTCATCCTGCGCCATCGTCTTGCACAGGCAGTCAGGTTCTATCTGAATCAGGCTGATTTTCTGGAGATAGAAACGCCGGCATTGATCAAATCTACACCGGAAGGAGCACGTGATTTTGTGGTACCTTCTCGTATGCACAAACATCAATTTTATGCGTTGCCGCAATCACCGCAGATATTTAAGCAGTTACTGATGATATCTGGATATGACAAGTATTTTCAGTTGGTGAAATGTTTCAGGGATGAGGACCTGCGCGCTGATCGTCAGCCGGAGTTTACCCAGATCGATTGTGAGATGTCTTTTGTGGAGAGAGAAGATATTCTTAAAGTCTTTGAAGGATTGATCGTTTATTTACTGGATGCGATCTTACATATAAAATACCATGGAGATTTTCCACGGATGACTTACCGGGAAGCCATGGAAAGGTACGGGACCGACAAGCCGGA
>JAGGWN010000123.1 GCA_021157415.1 Bacteroidales bacterium
ATCCCAGATAGAGTTCATATAAACCCGGATTTGTTCCCGGTTCTCCGGACTCATGTCCTGCCGGATGAAAGGCTCTACGGCACTTTTGAATTTACCATGTTTGATAACCTGAACATGCACACCCAGTTTTTCCAGGGCTTTTTTATAATACATGATCTCCGAGCGCATGCCGGTGAGCTGGAAGGTCCCTGCCGGATTCATGTATATCGTATCGGCGGCGGTAGCCAGGTAATAGGCCGATTGCAGCATGAGATCAGGACAATAAACAAGTACGAATTTCCCGGATTGTTTGAAATCCAACAATGCATTTCTGATCTCTTCGATGGTTCCGATACCAGGCGATGACATGCCTGCCTCAATATAGATGCCCGTAATATTTTCATCCTCTTTGGCCTTGTGTATGTCAGTCAGAATATCATTCAGACCGGGTGCCGGAGTCATGTCGAAAGAAAACGGATTGCTCCCGAAAAGCGGGAATGAAAGGGTTCTTTCCGGGATGAAAGCCCTAAGCTTGTAGTACAGAACGGAATGCGGTTTGACGGTAACGGATTTTTCCGTGGAAGACAACATAATTCCCAACATTCCAAAAAAGAAAAGAGCGGAAAGGATAGAAAATACAAATAAACCAAACAAGGTGGCCAGAGTATATTTTAAAAAACTCTTCATGATATACTGATGTTTAGAATGATTTTTAATGAACAGGGATTAAAGATACAAAGGAGTAATGTACATTTGCAAATAATTCACAGGAATTTCAATATAGAACGGTTTGGAAAGAACTATTTTGTTAACGGGAGGTAACCGTGGAAACCGCAGGGAATATCTGAAGCATGCCTTGTTTTTTCTGGAGCAACGTGCAGGCCGGGTACTGGATTATTCGGCTGTTTATGAAACGGAACCCTGGGGTTTTGAAGACAAGACCCCTTTTTTGAACCAGGCCCTGCTGATGGAAACAGGGTTGGATCCCCTGGATTTCCTTCGGAAGGTACATGACATTGAATACCAACTGGGGCGGCAGCGGGAGGAACAGCAATATGCAGGTAGAACCATCGATATAGATATTATTTTTTTTGGCGATCGCATTGTCAGAGTTCCGGGTTTGGAGATCCCTCATCCCCGGATGACTCGCCGGCGCTTTGTTCTGGTACCGGTGAATGATATCTGTCCGGATTGGATACATCCCGTGCTGAAAGTGCCGGTACATCATTTGCTGGAGAGATGTGAGGACAGGAGTGGGGTAAAGCAATGGGAATAAGTCTAGTGGCTTTTTACTCTCCTAACAAGCCTTCGTCGGCAAAGCTAAAGTATTGGTCATTGCCCAGGATAACATGATCCAGGAGTCGTATCTCCATGAACCCGGCAGCCTCACTGATCTTTTTGGTAATTTCTTTATCAGCCCGGCTGGGTTGCAGGTTTCCGGAAGGATGGTTGTGACATATCACCAGGGAGGTAGCCATATTTTCCAGGGCGTTTTTCAGGATGAGCCTGATATCTGTCACGGTCCCGACAATCCCCCCCTGACTGATTTTTTTCCAGGCTATGATGCGATTGGAGCGACTCAGATGAAGCACCCAGAATTCTTCATGGGAAAGATCTCCGAGAAAAGGATGGAAGAAATTGAACACATCCCGGCTGGAGGTAATCTGTTTTTTCTGCAATACCTCTGAGAGCTTACGCCGCCGTCCCAGCTCCATGGCAGCAATGATCGAGATGGCTTTGGCCTCGCCAATACCGTTGAACTTTTGTAGGTCATGCACACTCAGGCGGGAGAGCTCATTGAGATTATTTCCCGTAGCATTCAGTATCCTTTTGGCCAGATCGACCGCCGATTCGCGCGACGTACCGGAACGAATCAAGATCGCAATCAGTTCAGCATCGGTGAGGGAACTGATCCCTTTAGACAGCAATTTCTCCCTGGGACGGTCTTCCACAGCCCATTGTTTGATACTGAGTTTTTCGTAATCTGCCATGCCGTTAAGTAATGCAGGATGGATGGTTCAAGATATAAAAAACCGGCGATACGGCAAAAAAATACCTTCCGAAGAAGGTATGGCTATACATGAAAGTTATATATAGTGTAAATTTATTACAGGCTGTTGATGTGTTTAGCCAGCTTGGATTTGAGATTGGCTGCTTTGTTTTTATGAATAACATGCGTTTTAGCAAGTTTATCCAGCATCGCCTCCACTTTGGGGTACAATTCAACTGCTTCCTGTTTATCGGTGGTTTTCCTTAACGTTTTAACAGCATTACGCGTCGTTCTGGCATAATACCGGTTATGTTGTTTTCTTTTCTGTTCCTGTCTTATCCTTTTCAGTGCTGAAAGATGATGTGCCATAATGTCCTTATAATAAAGTTGTTCTGTTTCTGGTAGTCCGTAGGGGAATCGAACCCCTGTTACCAGGATGAAAACCTGGCGTCCTAACCCCTAGACGAACGGACCAAATTGGAGTGCAAAGGTAAAAATATTTTTTTTTCTGCAAATTTTTTTTCTTCTAAAAAATTTATCTTTGTCGATCATCCTTAAATAATCTTAAATAATACGGTATGAAGTTATTTCGTGTACATATATCAAACTTCAAAATTGACGGGGGCGCCATGTTTGGAGTGGTTCCCAAGACTTTGTGGCAAAAGGTATATCCGGCCGACGAGAATAACCTTTGTAACTGGGCCCTGCGCTCTCTGCTCATTGATACGGGCGACCGGCGCATACTCATAGATAACGGTTACGGGGACAAGCAAAATGAAAAATTTTTCAAATATGTGTACCTCAACGGGGGGGACGGGCTGGAAGGAGGTCTGAAAAAGGCCGGTTATGCGTTGGAAGATATTACCGATATGGTATTGACTCACCTGCATGCCGACCATTGTGGCGGAGGTATCCGTTACAACCGGGCCCATACCGGCTTTGAGCCGGTTTTCCCGCATGCAACGTATTGGATCAGCCAATCTCATTGGGAATGGGCTACTCACCCCAATCCACGTGAGAAAGACGCTTTTCTGAAAGAAAATATTCTGCCCATGCAGGAAAGCGGACAACTGAAACTTATTGAAAACGATACGGAACTGGTCGCCGGATTAGACCTAAGGATCTATAACGGTCACACCCGCGGTCAACTGATCCCTTTTATCCATTACCATGGGCGGACCCTGGTGTTCATGGCCGACCTGATCCCGTCTGTGGCCCACCTGCCGCTGGTATGGAACATGAGCTATGATATTGAACCCCTGGTTACCCTGCAGGAAAAAGCAGACTTTTTAAAAGAAGCATATGAAAAGAATTACATTCTTTTTTTCGAACACGACCTATACCACGAATGCTGCACGATTAAACTGACAGACAAGGGATACCGGGCAGAGAGATTCTTTACACTGGAAAACTTACCTACGTAGGCGCCTACGTAGGGGCAACAGAATCTGACCTGTTTTGTTTTATAAGAAATAATAAAATCGACATATATCGATTTTATTATTATTTCTGTTAGTCCATCATCACAAAAAGAGGGGAACAAGCTTTATGAATCATTTAACGGCTCTATTTATGCAGGGAAAGAAAGAGATACTTTACCCTGTCCCCTGTTTATGAAGACCGGGCATTTCTGCTTGATTTATTACGAAAAGAACTCGCACAAATATCCTCTCTTTCAACGGACGGCATTGTACGTGTTTTGAAGCAATTTGAAAAAGACAAATTGATCCGGTTCTCAGGAAAACATCTGGAGATCCTTGACTTTGAGAAAATAAAGAAAATATCCGCCTGGGGATAATATATTTACCGAAAAATCAGTACTGATCTTTTCTCTGTGTGACTGCCGGACAAGCAGTCTCTTTTTATTCTTGACACTACATATTTGTTGAGAATAATAGATCAATATCGGCTGAAGCCCCTTGTGTTTTTCCTTCAAAATATTCTATCTTTATCCGCTAAAATAAATTTCTGACGACACCACAAGGAAAAATTTCCGGTTAATGAAAAAAATTATCAACTTCCTGTTTTCCACCCCTTTCATGGGGTTTTTACTGCTACTTATGGCCGTAGCTGCCGGCATGGCAACGTTTATAGAGAGCCGTTATGGTCCGGTGGCAGCCCGGGTGACAGTGTATGACGCCTGGTGGTTCAAGCTGGTTATTCTGCTGATCGTGGTTAACCTTACGGCCAACATGTTTAAGTACAAAGTTTACCGGAAGAAAAAATGGACCATCTTTCTTTTTCATATCGCTTTTGTCTTTATTTTTCTGGGTGCTGCCGTTACCCGGTACATCAGCTATGAAGGGACCATGCATATCCGTGAAGGGGAAGATTCTTCCACCCTGCTCACTACCGATACCTGGTTATACGGGACAGTAAAAAACGGAGAGACTACCGTTTCATTTCACAAGAAAATATTATTGACCCCGGGCAAGAAAAACAGATTCAAAAAACATATTTCCCTGGGCGGCAAAAAATACACACTAAGACTTGTGAAATTTCTGCCTTCAGCACAAGCTACCCTGCTGCCCGATCCTGCAGGCAAACCGGTATTGAAACTGGTGATCCTCAACATGCAAAACCGGGAAGATTATTACCTGCGGGAAGGAGACACACTCCGGCTATCAGGAAAACTTATAGGATTTGGGAACAACAATCCGGTCCCTGATCTTTCCTTTTTTTATAAGAACGGAAAACTACAACTATTTTCCAAACTTGACATGATTCATACCGACATGAGGGCAAACCGTCAGGACACAATCGCTGCCGGGACAACAACAGACGTCACGCTGCGGAATATTTACCGATCGGGACCTCTGCAGATCGTTCCTGCCGCCTTTCAACCGAAAGGAAAAATCTCTTATATCCCTGGGCGCACGATTAATTCAGCATCTGCCGATGTTCTGGAGATGAAAATTGACGGGGACAATACCGGGCAAACGTTTTATGTCAAGGGACAGCAAGGCCAGGCTGGCATTCCTGCAGAGATAACCCTTGATAACACTTTGTTCCGTATGTATTACGGAGCACGTGTAATCTCCCTCCCTTTTCGTCTTCACCTGAATGATTTTCAACTACAACGATATCCGGGATCCAACAGTCCCTCTTCCTATGCCAGTGAAGTAGTTCTGATTGATCCGGGGAAAGGAGTAAAAATGCCTTACCGTATATATATGAATCATGTGTTGAATTACCGGGGATACCGTTTTTTCCAGTCCTCCTATGACCGGGATGAAAAAGGCACAATTCTGTCCGTCAATCACGATGCCCTGGGGACTACGCTCACTTATATCGGTTATTTTCTGATGACCCTCGGCATGTTGTTTTCCATTTTCAACAAAAACAGTCGCTTTATGACTCTCGGGCGTTCCATTGATTTATCCGGGGTACCTAAAAAGATCGCTTCTGTTATAGGGCTTATCATCATGATAAACGGGATCTCCGCATCCCAGGCTCAGGCAAAAACCGGAAATTTTCCGGCCAGGACTGTCCCCCAATCCATGGCGGTTGCATTCCGTGACGTGCTGGTACAGGATCAGGGAGGACGCATCAAACCTTTCCAGACTCTGGCTTCTGAAATTGTACGGAAAGTAGCTTATAAATCCACCATTAACGGGATATCTCCGGAACGTGTGGTATTAAGTATGGTTTTTTATCCACGTGAGTGGCAGAAAATTCCGATGATCCGCGTATCCAACGACCAGGTAAAAAAGATGATCGGCATGCACGGCTCCTTTGCCTCTTTCACGGACTTTTTTGATACAGCACATAATAACACCTATATTCTTTCGGATGCAGTGCAAAGGGCCTACCGGAAAGATCCGGGCAGACGAAGCAAAGCAGATCAGGATATTTTAAAAACAGATGAAAGACTGAATATCTGTTATCTTGTTTACACGGGGAAGATGTTGCGTTTGTTTCCTGCCCCCGGGGATCCCGACAACCGCTGGTATTCTCCAGCCGAAATCCCGGAACATGTTTCCGGAGAAGATTCCGTTTTCGTAACCAGCACCATTCAGCTTTTGTTTACCAGCATGCACGAAGGAAATGCAGATGAGAAGGTGCTGCGGGTCATTGATGGCATCAAGAATTATCAGGTTACCAGGGCTGCCGAACTGATTCCTTCTTCCGGCAAGGTTAAAATGGAGATACTGTATAATAAGGCAGCCCTCTTTGAGAAAATTTCAATGGCATACGGATTGTTGGGATTTGTCCTTCTTGTTCTGTTGTTCATTCATATCCTGATCCCGGCCTTAAAAATAAAACCCGTTATCCGGGTTTCTGTGATACTTATCAGCCTGGGGTTTGCTTTTCACACCCTGGGGCTTATCCTTCGATGGTATATTTCGGGTCATGCACCCTGGAGCAATGGTTATGAATCGATGATCTACATCGCATGGGCTACCATGTTGGCGGGGATCCTATTCGTCCGTAAATCACCCTTTGCTCTGGCAGCGGGAGGGATCCTGGCTGCATTGACACTTTTCGTTGCCCACCTGAGCTGGATGAGTCCGGAGATCACCAATCTGGTACCGGTATTAAAATCTTATTGGCTTACGATCCATGTATCTGTCATCACTGCCAGCTATGGTTTTGTAGGCATGGGCATGGTGTTGGGGTTTTTTAATCTGATATTGATGATTGTCAGAAACGACAAAAACAAAGAACACATAGATCAAACCATCACCACCCTGACACGTATCAATGAGATGACGCTGATTCTGGGAGCATATTTTATTTTTATCGGCACTTTTCTGGGAGGGATCTGGGCCAATGAGTCGTGGGGCCGTTACTGGGGATGGGATCCCAAAGAGACCTGGGCTCTGGTCACAGGCCTGGTTTATGTCTTTGTCCTGCATATGCGGCTGATCCCGGGCCTACGGGGAGAGTTTGCTTTCAACCTGGCATCGGTACTGGCCTTTTTCTCAGTCATCATGACCTATTTCGGCGTCAATTACTATCTCTCCGGCCTTCATTCCTATGCTTCGGGAGAAGCCGAACCCATCCCTGTTGGCGTCTATGTTTTTTTGGGATTACTGGCCACCGTCATCCTGCTTGCCTGGAGAAAAAGCAGCACCCCGGAGCAGGCAGAAAGATAGGAATGGCGTTAGCCCCGAGGAATCTTTTTGATCGATTTCAAGTTCGGGACAGGATTTTTACGCAGGACATGAGTAGTAGGGTAATGTCATATGTCGTATGTTTGCAACATACGACTGTTTAAAAACCATGATCTCTTTATAACAGGACATGCCCTTCCCCCGGAAATTTTGATTTTTTCTATGAACCCTGATTCCCTCAGCGCCTAGACCATCGCGGCCATGATTCTCTCCGGTGTGATCCGGTTCAGACATGCCATATCCCCGCGATGGCAGCGACCTTTGCCATAGACGGTACAGGGACGGCAAGGCAGCTCTTCTTTCGGTATCTGTATCTGCCATTTTTCATCGGCGCCCCACGGGGCAAAACCTGCATACGGGTGCGTAGCTCCCCAAATGGAAATCACCGGCACCCCCAGCAAAGCAGCCAGGTGCATATTGGCCGAATCCATGGAAATAACCCAATGCATTTGCTGCATTAAGGCCAATTGCTTCCGCAATGACATGGGAAGGGTCAGGTAAACATTTCCCCCGACATTTTCAGCGATCCTTTCCAGTACTTCTCTATCTTCAGTCCCGCCAAACAGGTAAAAAGTTACTTTTTTTCTGTGTACCCGTATCATCCGCATCAACCGGATCATCCTGTCATGGGGCCAGGTCTTCAAAATATGTCGAGCACAGGGGGCAATGCCAACCTTAAGTCCCTCAGGAACCGGCACCGGCAAGTCATTCTTCCAGGCTTCCGGGACATGGATATGTGGTTCCGGCCCTGCGGGCAGCGTTCGGAGGCCGGCCTGCCGGAACACTTCCAGATAGCGCTCTACCGAATGTTTCAGCGGCCGGAACAGGGTGCCTTTTACCAGTTCCCGTTTTTCCCTGCGCCCCTTGTCAATCCGATATACCGGGGTTCCGGACCACCGGAAGAAGGATCGCAGCACCTTGGTACGCAATACGTCATGCAGGTCAGCCACTGCATCGGCACCGGCTTCTTTCCGCAGTTTCCGAAACAAACGGTACAGGCCCGGTAAAACCTTTGTATTGGCTCAGGTCCGGAGTGATCAGTGTAAAACGGGGGATGTCTTCAAAAAAAGGGGCAAAGGTATTGCGGGTTACGAAAGAGATATGCAGACCGGGATTGGCCTCCAACACTGCCCGCAGGGCCGGAACGGTCAGGGCCACATCCCCCATGGCAGACAGGCGAAATACCAGCAGCCTCATGGTCAGTAAAGTTTGTAGGATTTCTCTTCCATCAGTCCCGAACCGGTTTTTTCGTTGATGCGGCGTTTCAGCTCGGCACGCAAATCGTTTTGCCGATATACCGAGCGGGCCGTTTTGATAAACTCTTCTCCGAAATTATTTTTTCTTTCCAGTTCCCTGATCCGGTCTTCGATATCCCACAGCTGCATATTGACATCTTTGAGTTGCTTATAAAGGGGATCGTTTTGAGGAAGAATGCCGGCGGCCGCTTCACGAAGGAGACGGTACTCCTTCTCGATATTGTGGTGCTTTTCAGGATCTTCAATTTTTTCAAGCTTGATCTCCAGAATGGTCAGCTTATCCATGATCTCGCCGTTGGATACTTCGATTTTCATATGTTAAAATAACAGTTGAAAAGATTAAAATAGTATAAAATCCGTCATGCATTTGGTAAAACTTCTGCAGCATTCACCTGGGAATGATTTTTATATGTATTCCAATCCGGAAAATAATCGCCTGCCTGGTTTCCCCAACAGTACCATCCCGGTCTGCTACCACGAGCAAACATTTCCAGGTAGGGACCTTTGCTGCATGACTCAATAATATCATACTGTTCATCAGGTTTCCTGCTATGCTCTCTTTTCCTTTGGACAATAATATTTTCCTGTGTACGTCCCGGTTGTAAAGTACGGGCATTTTTCCCACGAACACCAAATAAAATTATTTCTGTAACATTTCTAAAATAGAAACCTACCCCTCTTCTGTCAGGACCGCCATCTTTTCTTATTTTATACCATATAATATTCGTTTTGTAATTAAATCCCCAGGCATTCATTACCTCTAATCCCTCAGCCAGGAGAGCATTTGGGACCCACAGATATAAATGAGCAGTATCAGCTACGATTTTATGAACCGGTAGATTTTTAATTTCATCTAATGACATGGTTGGGTAACGTGATAATCTTTTATGTTCAGGAGCCATTTTCCCCGTTCTGTTTTTAAATTGCCAGGGAGGATCTGCCAGGATCGTGGTAAATTTTACTCCATTAGCAAAATTCATTAATTCTTTTGAAATGCTCATAATAGATATTATTTTTTTATTATTAACCTTGAAGTAATTCCAAAAACCAGTACAGGACATCCTCCATTTCTTCCGGCTTCTAGTCTGGGTAATAGTTTGCCCATATGTGTTGTACTTGCTCCGTATTTTGGCATAATATTTAATTTCCTGAATACACTGTTTAACTCATTGCTTCTGGTTACCAGTACTCCTAAACTAATGGCATCATAATCAAAGAACGCTCTGAAAGCATAGAGATCTCTATCAAAAGTCTGATCTTTACTATTCCATTCCAAATCGAAAGCAACTCTTCCTTTCACATAATCAACTTTATGAGAACCATGAATTAAAGAATGTTTAAACACCGGATCTTTTTTCTTTTCTATCTCATATACCACCAATTCAGCGGTCAGATTTTTCTCTTTCCATCCTCTAGGGAATAATAAACTTGAAAATATTTTAGGGATATTGCTTTCATTTCCTCCTGACGCAACAACATCTTCTTCACAAAATCTGAATTCTCTTAAAGCTGCACATATATCAGCAAATTGATCAGGAAATTCATTGGATAAAATTGCAGCAGCATGTTTATAATCATGAATTTCATACCATTCCGATATATCTTTTGGGATATATTTTTCCCACCCCATATTTTTTTAAGTTTTTATAAAATTACAAGAAAATTTTACATTTTCAATGGAAAAGAAAACTTTTCGAAAATAATCCCAAATGAAGCAATAGAAAAATTGTATTGCTTCATTGACGAAGAAAATCATAGCATTCCATCTAAATGGAATGTAAGATTTTCTTGTCAGGGATAACCCAATGCAGCCTTCGGCTAATGCGCAATAAAGACATGTAAAATAACTCTATTGCGCAATTTGGGATAATATAAAAATCCTTTCTGCCGGCTTCCGTTTGGGAGATTCGTTTACCGTCACATAGATAAACTAACGGGCAGGGATTCAATCACCCTGGAAGGTTGGTTGTTTTCGTTAGACAATCAACTGCCGATTATTATCGAAGTTCAGATTTTTGCCAGTCCGATGGCATTGGTATCCCAGTCAGGAGCAGCATGCAGGGCCTGCATGATTCCAGACACATTCGGGATTACACTCCACATATTCAGGTGATCGGGGCGAATAAAGTTATCCCTGACCATGGACGAAAAAAGAGTCAGCAGGGGATCAAAATATCCGTTAATGTTCACCAGAATGATAGGGACGGTGATCAGTCCCAGTTGTTTGGAGGTAATGGCTTCGGACAGCTCTTCGAGGGTCCCGGGTCCTCCGGGGAGGGCGATGATACCGTCCGTTTCCTGTATCAGTTTGTATTTCCGTTCATGCATCCCTTTCACCACCAGCAGCTCAGCCAGTCCCTGATGCGCCCATCCCGCATCCACCATAAACTGTGGAATGATGCCGATCACATGACCCCCTTCCTCCATAGCGCCACTGGCTACATGACCCATCAGTCCGAAATCACCCCCTCCAAAGAGAATGGTTATCCCTGCCCGGGCCAGAGTGCGGCCCAATAACTCTGCCTCCCGGTAGAATATCTCAGGGACCTTATTGCTGGAACCGCAAAAAACAGAAACTTTTTTCAAAAGATCCGGGGTATTATCCTAATCAGTCAAGCAACAATTGCAACTTAGACATAAAAACACTCTTGGGGACAGCACCTACCTGCTTGTCCACCACATCTCCGTTTTTAAAAAACAGGACGGTAGGGATGTTGCGAATTCCATATTTTACGGCAATATTAGGATTGCTGTCCACATCCAGTTTTACGGCTTTCACCTTTCCTGCCAGCTCTTCCCCGATCTCATCAATAATAGGGCCCACCAAACGGCAAGGGCCACACCATTCGGCCCACAAATCAACCATTACAGGGATTTCCGAGTTCAATACGACTTCTTCAAAATTTGCATCTGTAACATCCATAATTATTTTGTTTTTTCAGTTTCACTTTAAGGGGGCAAAGATAGATTTTTTTCAGGGTTTGGAAAAGAGAATCAGTTGATCTTCATCTCTACCATCTCCTGGGCCCGGATGTAATCAATGAATTCATTGGTTAAATTCACTTTTATGCTCCGGGAGAACATATCCACCGAGACCTTATCTTCGGGCGAATAAACCGAGAACTTCAATGTGGTTTTCCCCTTTGTCTTCATAATCTGCCGTATCTCATGAATCCAACCGGCATTAATCTCGGATAGAGGAACCATGATTTTTACCGAATGGATCATACTTTCCCTCACCTCGGAAAGCAGTTGTATGGAAGTGATTCTGAATTCCGGTTCATCGTTCCGGTACCTGTTTTTCTGAACTTTACCTTTTACCATCAAAGAATAGCCGACATTGAAGTATTTGCTGTAATCCACATAAGTATTACTAAATAACATAAACTTCCTGGAGCCTGAATAATCATGCAGAACAATGGAGCCGTATGGTTTTCCCGTTTTAGAGATCCCGTTGTTCACAGCGGTAACAATCCCTGCCATCGTCAACTCTTTTCCGAGTAATTTATCCAGTTCCTCAAGGTCGGTGACGGAAGCATTGCAGAACTGTTCAATTTCCAGTTGATAATCATCGAGGGGGTGTGCCGACAGATAGATACCAATCAATTCTTTTTCACGCGACAGTTTCTCCAGTTTCGACCAGTCTTCTGCCTGCGGAATCTCCGGTTTCTGTATCTGCATTTGTATAGCATCGCCAAATAGGGATTGTTGGGTAGTATTTTTCTCCTGCTGCAGTCTGTTACCATATCGTATCAACTGGTCAATAAAGGAAATCCCTTCACTTTCTTTGGCCAGATATTGGCTCCTTTTGATCGTATCCATATTATCAAAGGCACCGGCAATGGCCAGGGCCTCGATATTTTTTTTATTGACCGTGGAAAGATTTAATCGGCTAACAAAATCAAAGATGTCTTTATAAGGTCCGTGTTTTTTCCGCTCTTCTATGATGGCTATGGCTGCGTTTTCTCCCACGCCTTTGATTCCTTTGAGTCCGAACCGGATGTTCCCCTCCCTGTTCACGGTAAACATCACATCGCTTTCGTTCACATCCGGCCCCAACACCAACAAGCCCATTCGTTTTACTTCATTGATCAGCTTGGTAATTTTCTTGATATCATTTATGTTCCTGCTTAGCACAGCAGCCATGTATTCGGAAGGATAATGTGCTTTCAGGTATGCAGTCTGATAAGAAAGGTAAGCATAGCTGGTAGCATGCGATTTGTTAAAAGCATATTTGGCAAAAGCCTCCCAGTCGTGCCATATCTTCAGGACCACCTTCGTATCGTAACCTCTTTCTTTTGCTCCTTCGATAAACTTCTCACGGAGCTTATCCATCTCTTTTTGTTTCTTCTTGCCCATGGCTTTCCTCAGCGAATCAGCCTGGCCTCCCGTAAAGCCGGCCAACTCCTGGGACAAAAGCATCACCTGCTCCTGGTACACGGTAATCCCATAGGTCTCTTTCAGATATTTCTCCATCACGGGCAGATCGTAAAAAATCTTCTCTTTCCCATGTTTCCGGGCAATAAACTGTGGCAGGTAATCCATCGGTCCCGGCCGGTAAAGGGCATTCATAGCGATAAGATCGTCAAACCGGTTGGGTTTCAGATCCCGGAGGAACTTCCGCATTCCTTCCGACTCAAACTGAAAAATCCCGGTTGTTTCTCCCCTGGCATATAATTCATATGTTTTTTGATCATCAAGAGGGATATGGTTGATATCCACATCATCCCCACATGCTTCTTTGATAATCGTCAAAGCGTCCTGGATGATGGACAGGTTTTTCAGTCCCAGAAAATCCATTTTCAGCATGCCCACTGACTCCACAAAAGACCCGTCGAACTGGGTTACCAACAAATCGGTATCCTTTGAGGTACATACCGGAATGTGTTCAATCAGATCGTCCCGGCCAATGATAATACCACATGCATGCAGTCCGCGATGACGAATGGCACCCTCAAGTACTTCGGCAAACTTCAGGGTACGGACAATCAGTGGATTTTCCGATTTTCTGGCATTTTCAAGCTCCGGCACTTCGGCAAACGCTTTTTTCAGGGTAGATCCCGGAGTCTCCGGCACCAGTTTTGCCAGATAATCGGCATCCGACAAAGGTAGCTTCTCGACCCTGGCTACATCACGTATGGCCATTTTTGCAGCCATGGTACCGAAGGTGATGATATGAGCAACTTTGTTTTTACCATATTTATCCACCACGTACTTCAATACTCTGTCACGACCTTCTTCGTCAAAATCAATATCAATATCCGGCATGGAGATTCTCTCCGGATTCAAAAATCTTTCAAACAACAGATTATAATGAATAGGATCTATATCGGTGATTCCGGTACAATAAGCCACCACCGATCCGGCAGCTGAACCTCTTCCCGGTCCTACCGATACTCCCATATTCCGGGCAGCATTCAGAAAGTCCTGTACGATCAAAAAATAACCGGGAAACCCCATTTTCCGGATTACGGACAACTCATAATCAATTCTTTCTCTGATTTCTGGCATTATTTCTCCGTATCGTGTTCGGGCCCCTTCATAGGTAAGATGTTTCAGATATTCATTATCGTCTGTAAAACCATCCGGTAAGGGGAAATGCGGCATAATGGGAGGACGGTTCAGTTCATATTCTTCGATTTTGTCCACCACTTCCTGAACATTGTCAAACACCTCCGGGACATCTGAAAAGATCTCCTGCATCTCGGCCGTGGTCTTGAACCATTCCTGTCCTGTATATCTCATCCGGGAAGGATCGTCAAGGTCTTTTCCCGTGTTGATACAGATCAGGTGATCATGTGCTTCTGCATCTTCTTCATTTGTAAAATGTACATCGTTGGTAGCAAGGATTTTAACCCCTAGTTTTGGGGACAGTTGCAGGAAGGCATCATTGACTTGCTGCTGGTGGTTATACACGTCCTCGTCTGTTTTCGGATCACCCGTCCGGTGACGTTGTATCTCCAGATAAAAATCCTCCCCAAAAAGTCCCTTATACCACTTTATCGTATCCTCTGCTTTTTCCAGGCCGTGTTTAAGAACAGCCTGAGGTATTTCTCCTCCAAGACAGGCAGTAGATGCGATCAGCCCTTCATGATACTTCTCCAGCAATTCCCTGTCTATTCGGGGCTTATAGTAAAATCCTTCCAGCCATGCCAGGGATACCAGCCGGATCAGGTTCTTATATCCTTTTTCGTTTTTTGCCAGCAAGATAAGATGATATCCGCTTCTGTCGTCTTTCCCTTTCCGCTCAAAACGACTGTTGGCTGCCACATACACCTCACATCCTATAATCGGCTTTATCCCGGCTGCGGTGCATTGATTATGAAAATCCTTTGCCCCGAACAAATTGCCGTGATCAGTGACTGCCATGGCCGTCATCCCGTCCTCGCTGGCCTTAACCACCAGATCGGAGATCCGGCACAAACCGTCAAGAATCGAATATTGCGTATGAAGATGTAAATGTGTAAATGCTCTCATAGTTTCTAATTAGTGATTTTCAAATACTTATGATATTGTTTTCGCCTTTCCAGTCAGCCTTTAAAGGTACGAAAACGTACAGGAATGATGTGGAAATGTTAAAAAATATTGATAAATATCTCAGAGAAAGTTTCAGAAAAAAGAAAATAAACTATGTTACAACGATTCAAAAAATTTGTAATCGTAAATTAAATTGTATCTTTGCAACCTTAAAATTTTTACATAACCATTTAAATTAATGAACGAATGCCAGTAAAAATCAGGTTAAAGCGCGAAGGTCGCAAGAAAAAACCTTTCTATCACATTGTGATAGCAGATAGCAGGGCGCCACGAGATGGCCGGTTTATAGAAAAAATCGGGTATTACAATCCCAACACAAATCCCGCTACAATAGAATTGGATTTTGACAAGGCATTGGATTGGTTATTGAAAGGCGCTCAACCCACCGACACATGCAGGGCAATCCTGTCGTACAGGGGGGTATTGTATAAAAAACATCTTCTTGTCGGTGTGAAAAAAGGAGCTTTTTCGGAAGAAGAAGCCGACCGTCGTTTTGAAGCATGGATAAAGGAAAAAGAAGCCAAGATCCAGGCAAAACGCGACCGGCTGAAACTAGGTCATGAGGAAGAAGAAAAGAAACGTCTTGAAGCAGAGGCTAAGATCAAAGAAGCACGGGCACAGGAAATTGCCAAAAAACGGGCCGAAGAAGCCGGTGTGGTAGAGGAACAAACTGTTGACGCCGAAGCTGAAACGCCGGGAGACACTGAAACTGCCGAAACCCCTGCAGCTACCGAGAAAAAGGCTGAATCTCCGGAAGAAAAAGTCGTAGATGAGGCCACCGAGACTGCTGCCAAAGAATCCAAAGCAGAAGAAAAAACTGCTGAAGAAACTACCGAAGATAAAAAAGAAGAAGGCTCTGACAAAGAAAAAGCAAAGGAATAGTCCTTTCACATTTCTGAATCGAACGACATGTCCCGCAACAACCTGATCCCTGCGGGTGAAATATTAAAAGTTCACGGGCTGGATGGCGGTATAGTCATTCGGTTCGATAAGTTTTTTTCTTTTCCGGACACGTTCCCCGCCTTTGTTTTTCTGGAAATCGACGGCCTGCCGGTCCCTTTTGCCGTAGCCGGGGCAGAGGAATACGGCGAACACTCTTTTGTTGTCCATTTGGAGGAAGTAACTTCCCGTGACAAAGCCGCACGTTACCAGGGATGCGATGTCTGGCTGGAACCCGAAGATATAGAAATAAAGAAAGATAATCTTTCGTTCCTGTACACCGGATTTGCATTTCGGGATGAGACCTCAGGCAAACAAGGAAAAATTACCGGATATACAGACATCTCCGAAAACCCTCTTTTTGAGATAGAAACTGAGGGAGAAACCTATCTGATTCCGGCAAACCCGACATTTATAACACACCTGAACCAAAAGAAAAAGGAAATGATCTTTCGTTTGCCGAAAGGAATCTTTGGAACGATGGCTGACGACTGAAGAGGAATGAATCCCGGTGACATATAATATCCGTTGAAGGCACAATCATTTCCCGGCGATGTTAAATTTATTTACCGGGCCTGCAACAACATAAGGTTTTTTTCGTCTTTAAGAAAAATTAACCTTAAATATTTCTTATTATGAAACGACACCTGTTTTTCCCGATGGCTTGTATCTTTTTTCTTTCTATCCCTGCCATTACTTTATATGCGCAGAAAAAAGAGATTAGAAAAACCGGGTCTTTTACCGGCATAGAATTATCCATCCCGGCCGATCTGTATCTATCCCAGGGCAACCTGACCGAAGTGCAGCTGGAAGGTCCGGAAGACTACCTGGCCAAAGTAGAAACCGTTGTCAGTCATGGAAAACTGGTCATTCGTTTTTACAGCAAATTTGCATGGTGGAAAGAGCCGCGGGGAAGGATAAAAGTTTATATTTCCACGCCTGACATAAGCGGATTATGTGTTACCGGTTCCGGAAAGATCATCTCCAAATCAAAAATTTCTACCGGTGATTTGTCACTGTCTGTTACGGGAAGCGGAACCATTGATTTATCATACCTGTCGGCCCACGAGCTAAAATCCGATGTCACCGGATCCGGAACCATCAGGATTGCCGGCAATGAACCGGTTGAATCACAGGACATCCTGATCACAGGCTCAGGCAAAGTCGAAAATGCAGGACTGCCGAGCCAAAAAACAAAAGTTTCTGTTACCGGCTCCGGCAAAGCCAGGGTGTTTGCCATTGAAAGGCTGAAAGTGTCCATAACGGGTAGCGGTTCGGTTTATTATAAAGGCGAGGGTATCCTGGATGCCAATATTACCGGATCGGGAGATGTGGTGAAGATGAAGGAATAAGCCAGAAGGCAGAAAAAGAGAAGATAAAAAAAGCAGATGATAGGAAAGGTCCTGTGTGGCCATACAAAACATCTGCCATCCCCCGAAATGGTGCGGCCAAGGAATTTATGGGCAGGTCATGACCTGTCCGAAAGGATCATTGGCTATAAAAATATCAAGACGCAGGCTTTTGGATACAAATATGCTATTCTCTGATAATTTCTTTCCTGCCGTCCGGTAATATCTTTATGATCCGTGAGGGGCGGGCCGGTGTGCGACTATCCCGGTGCCACCGTACCACATAATCCAACTGATTTATTATTGCCTGATCTACCTGTCCAAAATGTGCGGGAGGTGGTTCTCCGGCAAAATTGGCCGAAGTTGACACCAGCGGAACGCCCAGTTCACGGATCAGTTCTACACAAAAAGGATCTCTCGGGATGCGCACGCCTGTCGTCCCGTCTTTCCGGATCAGTGATGAAGCCAGACCGGAAACCCCGGCCAAAATATAGGTTGTGGGAAGATCTGTTTGAATCATTTCCTTAGTAATCTCTTCAGGAACCTCCCGAAAATAATGTTTCAGCATTTCCACGGAATCAACCAGAACAATGAAACTTTTGCTTTCAGCCCTTTTTTTCACCCGTGCAATTTTCCGAACGGTTGCTTCATCCGTCGCATCACAACCTAGGCCCCAAATGGTATCTGTAGGGTATAAAATTACACCCCCTTTTTTCAGTATTTCAACAGCTTGCCTGATATCTTTATGCCATCCCATGTATCATCCGTTTGCATTATGCTAATACAAACCTACATAAATTTTTACAGAGTATTTTACAGAGGAAAATCATTCCGGAATAAATATGCGGTCGGTTTAACTTCTCCGGAGACAATGGGTCGGTAGTACATAATAGTGATACGATTACTTCGGCTCATCCTCTCAACCGGATATGCTCTGCTATACTTTTTTATCCCGGGAAATCTGTGTATTTTAGCGGTCTAACCTCTTTCTGATGAAACTCAAGGAGTATGCCCGAAAAAAGTTTTTGAAACGTTCGATTCTGAACTATTACAGAAACCTTCCCGATGAACGTCAAACGCCAGAATGGGAAGCAGTGGTAACGTATCTTAAACACCATAAAATTTTTGTTTTCCCTTACACATTCGTTCATAAATACAAACCGGAAAATATACGGGTCGAAAAGGATGAGGAAAAAGATCTTCTCTATACCGTCTATCATGAAAAACGGCTTTACTACAAAGACGGGAAACACATAAGAATTGCCCAAAGATACTTCAACTCCCTGTTTATGGAACAGGATCCTGATTCTCCCCACCGTTACCTGTCCGATGATTTTGAAGTGAAAGAAAATGACATCGTAGTGGACGTCGGGGCTGCCGAAGGGAATTTTTCCATTGATATTACAGACCGGGTCAAAAAGATCTTTCTGTTTGAAGCCGATCCCCTGTGGAGAAACGCCTTGGAGGCTACTTTCAGGCCCTGGAAAGATAAAGTTGAAATCATCCCCAAAATGGTTTCCGGCAGGACTACGGAAAATACGATAGCTCTGGATGATTTTTTTGGAGACAAAGAATCTTTGGACTTTATAAAAATAGATGTTGACGGCGCTGAACAACAGGTTATCGAAGGGATGAAACACCTCCTGGAAAGTAAGAAAATAAAAAGAATTGCCCTGTGCACGTATCACCGTCAACATGATGCGGAGATATTTTCGGAACAGCTCAGGAAATACGGTTATGACACCCGTTTCTCTGAAGGATATATGATCTTCAGAAAACGTATTGAGAAGCCATATCTGCGCAAGGGCGTACTAAAAGCCACTCTTCATGATTAAAAAACTATTCAAACAAAACTCACATAACATCCTTTTTAAATGGGTTTCCGGTTTCGGTATCTCCATGTACAGGATTTACGAAAACCGGAATCACCGTATTGAAAGCAACGGAGAGCTTACCATCCTGAAAAAACTTGCCCGTATGCAACCCAAAATGATCTTTGACGGTGGAACCAATATTGGGAATTATACCCGTTTTGTTCGTTCCCTGTGCAGCGAGGCCACCATTTATTGTTTTGAACCTGTCCCGGACACATTCGATTTACTGAAAAACAATTTAAAAGATGATAAGAATGTGTATCTGATCAACAAAGGGTTGTATCACGAAAACGGGTGGAAAAAAATACACATTTATCCTTCCAACACCCACGCCTCCGTTTATGATATTACGAGTGTGCCCTATCAGGCTACAGGTTCGCTTGAGATTGGGATGATCAGGGGGGATGATTTTGTCTCGGACCATAAGATCCAGGAAATCGACTTTCTCAAACTTGACCTGGAGGACGCCGAATATGATGCATTGAAAGGCTTTGAAAAGACACTGGAAAAAGGAAATATAAAAATGATCCAGTTCGAATACGGTTATATCAATATTCTGAGCAAGCACTTACTGATTGATTATTACAGATTTTTCAATCAATTTGGCTATCGTGTCGGGAAAATTTTCCCCAAAAAAGTTGAATTTAGGGAATATCAATATAGGCATGAAGATTTTATAGGCCCGAACTTTGTGGCAGTGAAAAAAACTGAAAAAGACCTGATCGATTTGTTAAAGAAATAATAAAATCCGGAAACCCTTGGAAAAACTTTCTATCATCATTGTAAATTACAAGGGATGGGAACCTTTAAAAGAATGCCTTGATTCTCTGACTTCTCTGAAAGCAGCGGAATTTGATTCGGAAGTAATTGTCGTAGATAATTTCTCCAACGACGGGAACCTGAAAAAGTTCATGGAATATTACCCGGATATTTTATTTATAGAGAACAAAGGCAATTATGGTTTCTCCAACGGAAACAATCTGGGGGCCCGATATGCTACAGGGGAATATTTATTGTTCCTCAATCCCGATACGATTGTAACAACGGAACCTCTTCTTTCGATGCTCTATCTGGCTGAACAGAATCCCGGATATTTTATCGTCTCATCACAACAGATAAATCCGGCGGGCAGAAAAGAAAATCCTTTTAATGTTTTCCCCTCTTTCTGGACGATTAACAATATCATAAAGATTTTTTATCTTCTTTTTACCGGAAAGGTCATGCGTCGGTTATGTAATGAACATGCAATGATTTTCCCGGACTGGGTTTCCGGATCGGTAATTATGATGCGACGGAAAGTTTTTCAACGACTGGGGGGTTGGGATGAAGACTTTTGGCTGTACAGCGAAGATGTGGATTTATGCAAACGTGCCAGGGATGCCGGGGGTGTGGTAGCTCTGCAATGCTCTCCTCCCATCACACACAAGCATGGCGGAACCACGAGAAGCAACATCCGGCTGTCAGCCTTCTTTAAAGCCCATGTAATCATTTCAACACATATTTATTTCAGGAAACATTCTTCGGGCAAACGCCATTTCCTTTTACAAGCCTTCCTGGTAATCAATACCATGATACTGAAGAATTTTCTCCCTGCATTGCTGGGAATGATTTTTTTCCCCTTTAACTTTACCCGGCAATATCTTTTTATTTATTTTTATCTGTTGAAGTATTATTCCCGTTCTCTGAAAAACAGATCCTGGTTTTTAGATCCGAAACATATTGTATTGCCTGAAAAAAAATAACCTGATCAACAGATGTCCTTGATAAAATCTTCCGGAAACAGAGCGGTCTTTTTATATCGCTGTCATAATTACAACAAAATCATCAGGGAGTGTTATGACAACTTTATGCAGGCATTGAACGATTTTCAGAAAACATACAAAGACCGTCTTTCCGTTGAACTTTTTATCATAGGGGACCATCTCCACCCTGAGATGAGAAACATGATACTCAGAGATCATGCAGATCACAGTAAATATGAATTCAGCTCCACACTGAAAGAAACAAACAGCCAGGAACAGAAAGAATATCTTGTCTCTGGTGCGGCATGTACCCCCCAGCATTATACCCTGTATATCACATCAATGAACATTTGTAAAAACCTCGGGTTAAAAAATGAAGATGTGGTTTTCTTTGTTGAGGATGATTACAAATTTAAACCCGGAGCCTTGTCTCTTTGTTACCGGTTTGCCCGGAAATACAAAAATGATTTCGTTTCTCCTTTTGATCACCCCGACCGGTATGCCGCAAAATATAAAAACATGGAAGACCAAGCCCGTGAACTTTACCTCCGGGACAAAAAATTCAAGTTTCATAAAAAAGGCAAAGGGAAAAATACGGATCTGATCCGGCAGGGTTATATCAATTACAAGCTGGAGCTTGTCTGGGAATTCAATCATCACTGGAGAACGGCCATTTCTTCCTGTCATACTTTTCTGGGGACCTTCCGTGCACTTAAACAATCGGAGCCGTACATTTATAATGCCGACATTCAACGGACAGATCATGTCATGTGGACGCATGTGTGGGCTGCCGGGAAAAGCAAACTGTGGACGCCGGTACCGGGCCTGGCCCGCCATGTAGGACACAAAGCCAAAACAAAGTTACTGGAAGACGGGGATTATGATGTAAACATCGGGAAGAACTCCTGAGACTGATTATTTATCCCCATTCCGCAATAAAAAACCCAAAACAGTGAGTTTCTAAGTCAGCATTGCTTTCGCGTAGCTTGAGCGGAGCAAAGGAGTTACCCGGGATGGCCTACGATCTGTGACTAAAAGATTTTTTCGAAATCTCTGTTGCGCAAACCGGGTTTATCCCTTCAAATATTCCCTTCAAATCTGTAACCGATTACTCACAGTATAACTGGTCGTTAGCTCGCTGTGCCCGGCTCACTCTTTCATGATTTTTTTACCGTTCTTTATCCGGTATCTTGGATTTTCTTGTACCGAGGTGTTTCAGATAACTCTGACCTGCGTTCAGATAACAGACCCGAAAGCCTTCCGCTCCGTCCAGAAAACCAAGACGAAAAAAATAATTCCATGTAAAACCCCAAAGAAAACTAGCATATATACGTAACCAGGTTGATTTACCTCGTATCTTCAACAATTCCCTCGCACTAATCGCCGCAAATTTTTTAATTTTTTCCTTATGATCTTCCTCGGTATCCTGGGCATAGTGTAAAAGATCTCCTTTCAGGTAGCCCTTCTTTGCTCCCGACTGCAATTGTAAAGAATCATGCGGATTGATCCCTCCCCAAAAAGCTTTTCGTCGGTCGGCCAGCCGTAATTTCCGGTCCGGATAAACGCCGGAGTGATGGAGCCATCTTCCATAAAAATTATTCAGCCGGTTAAAATAATACCCGTCCTTATCCCATTTCTCCTTCACATTCAGAATGGATTTCTTTAGCTCTTCCGACAAGAGCTCATCTCCATCCAGAGAAAGGATGTAATCATATTTTGTCTGAGCCATGGCCCAGTTTTTTTGCTCTATGTAACCTTCAAAATCATGCAAAATCACGCGGCACCCGTAATTTTCACATATCTCCCGCGTTCTATCCGTTGATCCGGAATCCACCACGACAATCTCATCTGCCACTTCTTGCAGCGATTCCAGGCATAGGCCGATGTATTTTTCTTCGTTGTATGTGATAATTACTGCAGAGATGCAGAGCATAAAATTTACTTTATTATTGAATAACTCTTTTTAGGGGAAAAATATTTTATCCTAACACAAAAAGGATGATTATTATTCAGAACAGTCCGGGGAAGTATTTTCTATCCGGCCGATACGCCGTACTCGCGCAAAGCATCATTCAGGGATGTCTTCAGGTTGGTTGACTCTTTTCTTTTCCCGATGATCAGTGCACAGGCCACCTGATAATTACCTGCCGGGAATGATTTGGTATAACTGCCGGGGATTACCACCGACCGGGGAGGAACCATGCCCCGGTATTCCACTGGTTTTTTTTCGGTAACATCAATGATACGGGTAGATTGCGTCAGTACCACGTTTGCTCCCAGAACCGCTTCTCTGCATACCCTGACACCCTCCACCACTATGCTGCGGGAGCCAATAAAACAACCGTCTTCTATGACCACCGGCGCTGCCTGTACCGGTTCCAGTACCCCACCAATGCCCGCACCTCCGCTAAGATGAACGTTTTTCCCTACCTGTGCACAGGATCCCACTGTAGCCCACGTGTCTACCATGGTCCCGGCATCTACATAAGCACCTATGTTTACATAAGAAGGCATCATGATCACTCCGGGTGCCAGATAAGATCCGTACCGCGCAAGGGCATGAGGGACCACCCGCACCCCTTTTTCCTTATAACCGGATTTCAAAGGAATTTTATCATGATATTCAAACGGTGGAACTTCAATGATCTCCATCTGCCGGAGTAGGAAGTAGAGGATCACCGCCTTTTTGATCCATTCATTTACTTTCCAGTCTTCGCCTGAAGGCTCGGCCACCCGAAGAAGCCCCTTATCCAAACGGTCTATCGTTTCAAAAACAGCATCCCTGACCGGTTTTTCTTTCAAAAGGGTTCGATTCTCCCATGCTTCTTCAATAACACGTTGAAATGACATACTCATCTATTTTTTATATTTGAATCCTTAAAAATCGCATTTTTTTTTAAACCGTAAAATATGTTTATTGTTTATATGCTGTCGGACCCCATTTATGTGACCGTTTATTAAGAAACAGGAAATAAATCATTGTTTTGAATTGTCCTAAAAAAGCCGGACATTTGCATGCAAATATTTTCAAGTGCTTATGAGAATAAAAGGTTTATTAATACTAATCATCGGGATATTCTTATTCAGACCCATGTCGCTACAGGGACAGACAGCAACTTTATCCCTTGATTCACTGATCATCATGCAAGGTCAGTTACGTGATATGGTTTCCGGTGATCCCATCCCTTATGCACACATTATCAACTATAAATTCAACCGAGCTACCGTTTCTGACACGCTGGGATTTTTTACGATTCCCATGCATAAAACGGACACCCTTTATATTACTGCCATCGGTTTCGAAGACACCCGTTTTTCGCTGCCCGGTTTCTGGCCTTCCAACCATTATTCGGGTGTTATCTACATCAAAGAAAAGATTTACCACATTGAAGGGGTCACCGTGCACGGATTGGGGACGTATGAACAGTTCAAGCAAAAAGTTCTTTCCCTGGATCTCTCCAAAGACAAAGTCATCAAAATGCAGAATTATTATGATAAATTGCTCACCGAAGAAGCGATAAAATACCAGAAAGTATCCACCGGATTCTCTTTTTCCCTGCGTACGCCGGAAGAACGTAGTCTCCGAAAGCTGGCTCAAGTACAGGAAGAACAAAAAAGACAGGATATCATCAGTTCCAAATTCAACAAAGCTATTATCAGCCAGCTTACCGGCTTGCAGGGGATGGAGCTGGAAAAGTTCATGCGCTACTGCCAGTTGCCCGAGGATTTTATCCTGAATGCTCCGGAATATGATATCCTGGTGCGGGTAAAAGAGTTGTACGAAAACTATAAATTGCTCCAGGACAAAGGAATTAAGTTACCATGAGTTCTCTCTGCTTTCAGAACATTGCAGAAGCTTCCCGGCGTATCCGTTTGCTTATTCATAAAACACCGGTGCTCACATCTATTTCCATCAACAAAATCCTGGGTGCCGACATTTATTTCAAATGTGAGAATTTTCAGAAAGTTGGCGCTTTCAAGTTCAGGGGAGCCTCTTATGCTGTTTCGACCCTCGACCATGCATCAAAGAAAAAAGGGGTGGCCACCCACAGTTCAGGGAATCATGCTGCGGCACTGGCTCTGGCTGCTGCAACTCACAATATTCCCTCTTACATTGTTATGCCTGAGAACGCTCCGGAAATAAAGAAACGGGCCGTAGCCGGCTATGGAGCGCATATCTGTTTTTGCACGCCTACCCTGGAAGCGAGAGAACAGACGCTGGAACAGGTTGTCAATGAGACCGGGGCTGTATTTGTCCATCCGTATGACAACGACAAGGTCATCGCCGGCCAGGGAACGGCAGCTCTGGAACTATTAGATCAGATCCCTGCTCCTGATATCGTGATAGCTCCTGTAGGTGGCGGAGGGCTGCTCAGCGGGACATCCATTACCGTAAAACATCTGTCACCCTCCACCAAAATCTTCGGGGCAGAACCTGCCGGCGCCGATGATGCTGCCCGTTCTTTTTATGCTGGAAAACTGATCCCTTCTGTGAACCCGGTCACCATCGCTGACGGTCTTTTGACATCACTGAGTGAACGAACGTTCTCTATCATCCGGAAAAATGTTAATGAGATTCTTACAGCCCGGGAAGAAACCATTATCCGGGCCATGCGCATGATCTGGGAACGCATGAAGATCATTGTCGAACCTTCTGCGGCAGTGCCTCTTGCTGTGGTGATGGAACATTCTGAAAGGTTCAGAAACAAAACCGTGGCAATTATCTTGTCCGGAGGAAATGCTGACCTGGATCATCTTCCGTTCTGATCGGCCATTCTTTTCTTCATCATCAAGCAGGAAACCGGATAGTGGTCCGACAATCTGTTATGATAGGTTTTATATTGCACTGCTTTCCAACGCGGATCATGCAGGATATAATCTATCCGGTAAGAAGGGAAAATGCCATGATATGTTTTTCCAAGACCCTTTCCGCTTTCCACAAAAGCATCTTTTAACCCGGCAGATAAAACATGATAGGTATAAGACACCGGTGTGTCATTGAAGTCTCCGCATATTACTAACGGATAAGGAGACTTTTCGATATGTTGTTTCAGCATCTTAGCCTGTCTTGCCCTTTTCATAAAAGCACCCCTGAGATGCAAAGAGATATCCTTAACCTCCCGCAAGGCTTCCCCCTCTTCATTAAGATTATTTAAGGGAGTCTTTTGTTTGTTCAGGTTGGTCGATTGCAGATGATTATTGAAAAGCCGCAAGGTATCGTTTCCCATGATAACATCACACTGCTGGCTTTGGTTTGAAGACTCATCAAAACGAATATTTTTTTTATGCTTTAATGGAAAACGGCTAAAAACTGCCAGCCCGTAATGAGAACGACTATGATATTGTTGAATATATGATATATAATGATACGGGTAATTCAGTTCATTTACGATTTTCTGCTCGGGAAAACGTTTCTCATCCGTGTAAAATTCCTGCAGGCACAGGATATCCGGTTTGATTTTTTTTAAAAACCGAATAATTTGTTCGTCTTTTCCAACATTAGCAGACCAGGCATTGACATTAAATGAACGAACATTAAAGGTGGTTAGTGTAAACCCAGTGTCCTGGCTTATTTTCTCCCTGTCTCTTTTATTTTTTACCGGAAGTCTGTAATAGTGCCTGACATTATTCCATCCCAGTAACATCACGAGTAAAATAACTACACTTATCTTCTTCAAGCGCAAGAGCCAATACACAAAAAGGATTAAGTTGACCATAAAAAGATAAGGAAAAGCCAATCCGAAAAAAGCAGGAATCCACAATTTATCAGGAGGGATCCAGACCGACATATATGAAATAAGTAAGGCCCCCGACAACGCATACGTCACACCCAGTAATAAATATTTAATGGTCCGTGCCAATAGTTCAGGATTAATGTTTATTACTCATTCTGAAAAGCGTCTCTTTTTCCTTTTTTGTCAGGCTGTCATAGCCACCCTTGGATATTTTATCCAAAATTCTGTCTATTTCCTTTTGTTCTTCTGCTTTTTGACGATTGTATTCAAAATCATCTGCCGGTTTACGGTATTTGACATGCAATTTTTTCTTCCGTGGTTTAAACCAGGAGAAGAACGTGTCGAGCCTTTGGTTAAACGACCGGGTCATGTCTTTTCCACGGCGATACTGAACCGTAAAGAAATAACCATAAAGTGCCCCTCCCAGGTGTGCCAGCTTTCCTCCTGTGTTTGTAGGAAAATCTACCAGTGTGGTCAAAATAAAAGCGACAAGAGCCACCCATTTGATCTTGACAGGGCCAATCAGAAAAATATAAACGGTATAATCAGGCACATAAACAGCCGTAGCAACAATAATGGCCATGATAGAAGCAGAGGCACCGATAGCCATGGAATAGGGCAGAACCTGGTGAAATGCCGGAAAAAGGTTGAAGACAAGAATATACAACAGAGCCCCGCTCAATCCTCCCAGAAGATATACTCCGACCAGTTTTTTAGGATCAAAATATTGAAGAAAGATAATGCCAAACCAGTAAAGCCACAGCAGGTTAAAAAGAATATGCAAGAAACCCTGATGTGTAAACATATAGGTAAACACGGTCCATGGATGGGTAAGCAATGAGGGAAGATATGCCGGTACGGCCAGCCACACCAGGATTTTCCCCGAAGGATCAGGTACTGAAAAAAGGAACAGAAGGATATAGGTTATACTCACCACAAGCCATACCCCCACATTGATATAAATCAATTTGATGAGGGCCGAGCCTTCTTTAAACGAATCCTTAATTCCTTCCCATACAGTCATCCGCTCAATAAAAATAAGTTCTTTTTTTATTCCAGTATTTCACCATAATATAACCAAAAAGCATGCCACCCAGGTGGGCCACATGGGCAATATTACTTCCCGGCTGGGCGAGAGCCAGATACAGTTCAAGGGCACCATAACCTATAACGAAATATTTGGCTTTGATGGGTATGGGTGGAAACAAAAGCATCAGCTGCGTATTCGGGAAGAGCATACCAAAACCCAATAACACGCCGAAAACAGCGCCGGAGGCACCGACGACCGGAGTATTAAGCAACAAATTAAGCTTCGCCATGTAAGGATTTGTAAAATTCTGTAGATGATTCAAAATATCGGCACCTTTTTCAAAAACAAGCTGGGTTTCCTGGGCAGACATATGCGTTAGCAGTGTTCTGTATTCCAGCCAATGCACCAGCGTATAAAAGCCGGCAGCTCCCATTCCCGTCACAAAATAAAAGATAAAAAACCTCTTTCCACCCCATACGTTTTCCAGCACCCGGCCAAACATCCAGAAAGCAAACATATTAAAAAACAGGTGGGCCAGCCCGGCATGCATGAACAAGTGTGTGACAAACTGATAAGGACGAAAATATTCGGACTTCGGATAATACAATGCCAGCCAGCGGGTCAGGTCTATCCCGAAACTTTGCTGCACCACCAGGGTGATGAGCCACATCAGGGAAGTGATAATAATAATATTTTTTACTACCGGCGGGAAATTGGCATTGGCCGGTCTTTGATATCCATTCATAGTTGTTTCAATGTTTCCTGCTTTCTTACAATCGGTACGCCAAAGTTATAAAAAGCCCCGGATAAAGAAAGAAACACGACATAATGTCACGATTGTGCTTTTATTCAAAGTGTTTTTCAATGTCTGTCAACTGAAGAATATAAAACACCGGTTTGCCCCTTGGGGTATAGCGGGGTTCCTTACAGGCAAACAACCGGTCTGTCAGGTCTCTCATTTCCTCCGTGGTAAGGATTTTTCCATAAGGGATAGAGGCGGCCTGTGCTAAAGCACGGGCGACCCTTTCCCGGGCATTGGCAGTTGGATCCGACTCTGAGATTTTATATTCAACAATAAAAATACGTATCATTTCAGCCGGGTCTGAGAACACACTGCTCCCGGGCACTCCGGTAATACGTATGGAGTTGCCTTCTTCTTTTTCCCAAGACACACCCAGTTTTTCAATGTCCGGTCTGATTTCCTCCAGCACCGTCAAGTCGGCAGGATCCAGACTTACGGACACCGGGAAAAGCTGTTGTTGGGAAGTGCTGCCTTCAGAAACAAGAAGCTGCAGGAACTCTTCGAACAGTATGCGTTCATGAGCCCTTTTCTGGTTCACAATCATTAAGCCCGATTTCACGGCAAACAAAATATATCTGCGTTTAAACTGTAAAAAAGGGATCCCTTCTGCCTGAAGATCTCCCTCCTCATGCTTTATCTCCTGTTGCCCTGTACGGGTTTCCTGCTCCAATCCTTCGTACATTTTTTCCCACTGCTGTATGGCCTCGGCCTGTGTCCTGGTCCGGAAATCCCCGTGATATGAAGGCCTTATGGTCTTTTTCTCCTGCTCAAAGGGATTATAATCAGGATTCACCGGCACCTCCGGAGGGGACACTTGTTCCCCGCGGCGCATCACCGGGATTTCAATGGGTGAAGGATTGTCAAAATCCAAAGAAGGAACAATGTTAAATTTCCCCAAGGCTTCTTTCACCGAGGCATGGAGGATCTGCCAGACTGACTGCTCATCTTCAAACTTGATCTCCGTTTTTGTAGGATGGATATTGATATCTATCTTATCCGGATCTGTTTCGAAATAGATAAAATAGGAAGGAACCGCCTCCTGGGGAAGAATGTTCAAGTACGCTTCCGTGATAGCCCGGTGAAAATAAGGATGTTTCATGAAGCGCCCATTGGTAAAGAAGAACTGTTCGCCAAAAGTTTTCTTTGCGAACTCCGGCTTGCCGACAAATCCATGCACTTTTACAACAGAGGTATCCGTTTGTATGGGGATGAGATGTTGATTTATCACTTTCCCGAAAACGTTGACAATACGTTGGCGCAGATTGGATACCGCCGGCACCTGATATACATCCGATTCATTATGCCGAAGGGTAAAAGCTATCCCGGGATGTGTCAGCACAATACGCTGGAATTCCACCACAATGTGTTTTAACTCTGTAGTGTTGGTCTTAAGAAATTTTCGTCTGGCAGGAATATTATAAAACAGATTTTTCACGGCGAAGTTACTCCCCTCGGAACAGGCTACCGGTACCTGGCTCTCCACGGCGGAAGCCGCAAGCTGTATATGTGTGCCCAGATCATCTTCTTTTCTTTTTGTTTTCAATTCCACCTGAGCCACAGCAGCAATCGAAGCCAGAGCCTCTCCACGAAACCCCATAGTACGTATGGAAAACAGATCTTCCGCTTTGCGTATCTTGGAGGTAGCATGTCGTTCGAAGGCCAGTCGGGCGTCTGTCTCCGACATACCGCAACCATCATCGACTACACGTATCAGGGTTTTTCCGGCGTTGACCACATGTACGGTAATACGGCTACTCCCGGCATCTATGGCATTCTCCATCAACTCCTTCACCACCGACGCCGGACGTTGTATCACCTCCCCTGCTGCGATCTGGTTTGCTACCGAATCAGGAAGCAATCGGATGATATCACTCATACGTGCCGACAGGTTAATTAACTGTATAGTAAGATATATGACAGGAGGAACAGAATCGCCAGAATAACCAGCAACCGTAAATTGGAAGCTTTCTCCCGACGCTGTGATTTTCTCCTGAAATAGGTGGCCATCTGCCCCCTTCTTATCTTAGGCACATAAGCTTCGCCTTCACGAAGACCTAGTTCCTTCTCAATCATAGCGATCTTCTGTTGCAAAGCCTCCTTCTCCGGATCATAATACAACGGTGTGTAATGAAACCTTCGGGGTTTCGCAGGGCTGAAAAAACTGGGTAATGAGGACATTTTTATCGTTCTTTAATCGTACAAATTTACTAAAATATAACCACTTTAACAATCCGTTACCCGCTATATTTCCTTGTTTAATGCTCTTCCTGTTTGAATCTACCCAGGTCATTGATGGAAGAGATCATAATAAACTCTGCCCTTTCTCTGTTTTCAGCCCGGGCATTGCGAACAAACACTTCCAGAGATTTCCAGAAACGTGATTCCCTGTTTGTATCCAGCAAAAGCAGATACCCCATAATAATATTCCCTGCCATCTCCACCAGACGCCGGGCATGAAAATCAATAAACTCCTTGTTTTCCGTTTCGTGTACTTTCCCGGAAGCATGCTCAAATTCCTCGGTCATACTGACAAGCATCCGCCTGTATGTATGCAGCTCGGGTTTGACTTTGGTTTCTTCATATTCCCTGATCTGTTTCAGCAGCGTTCCTCTGGCAATACCGGCAATGGCTGCTACCACCTGCAATTGTGTTGTCCCTTCATAAATAGATGTGATACGGGCATCCCGGTAAATACGTTCAATAGGATAGTCTTTCATGAAGCCGGAGCCTCCGTGGATTTGTAAGGCATCATAAGCAATACGGTTGCATATCTCTGAGGCCAGTCCTTTGGCCAGAGGAGTGTAGGCTTCTGCCAGTTGTTGATATTTTTTCATTTCCTGCCTTTCTTCCTTCTCCAGGGATCTTTCTTTGGAAATATGAAACCAGGCTTTATACATATCTACAAAACGGGCCGTTTCATACAGCAGGGAACGGCTGGCGTCCAGCTTGGACTTCATGACAGAGAGCATCTCGTACACAGCAGGAAAATGTATAATCGGTTTCCCGAACTGTTCTCTTTCTTTGGCGAAGGCCAGTGCTTCGCGGTAGGCTGCCTCAGCAATGCCCACCGACTGTGCTGCAATACCCAGACGAGCCCCGTTCATCAGCGACATAACATACCGTATCAAACCCATA
This sequence comes from Bacteroidales bacterium, assembly GCA_021157415.1. Lineage (GTDB taxonomy): Bacteria > Bacteroidota > Bacteroidia > Bacteroidales > VadinHA17 > DRPN01. The sequence goes on from JAGGWN010000123.1 coordinate 31,486, forward strand.
CGGCGCGAACCTACCAACTCAGCCGGCGTGTTACGGTAAACCAGTTCGCACGTGGGAGAGCCGATGATGCCCAGTTTGTGTTCAATGCGTCTTACTTTTGTGATATGGTATTTTTTATTATCATAAATAAACATGGACAGGCCTCTGCCATCTTTTGTTCCTTCTTCCGAACGGGCCAGGACCAATGAAATATCCCCGTCCCCATTGGTAATAAATCGTTTGACACCATTCAGATACCATTGATCCTTCTCCTTGTCATACGTAGCTTTCAACTGCACAGACTGCAGGTCTGAACCGGCATCAGGTTCTGTAAGAGCCATAGACCCTGTCTCGCCCTGACAAAAACGTGGCAGATACCTGTCTTTCTGCTTCTCCGAAGCAAACTCATGAATGGTTTCGGCACAATCCTGCAGTCCCCAGATATTTACAAAAGCAGCATCTGCCCGGGAAACCATATCCGCTACCATCGTGTAAGGCACAATGGAAAAATTCAGGCCCCCGTATTTGCGGGGTAACGTGATCCCCATCAACCCGGCCTTACGTATTGCTTCCAGGTTGATCTCTGTGCCTCTGGCATATTTTACTCGGTTATCCCTGACCTCAGGACCCTCCTCATCTATATCTTCAGCATTCGGAGCAATAATATCACCGCAGATCTCCCCTACCACATCCAACACTCTCTCATAGCTGTCCATGGTATCTTCAAAATCCACAGGAGCATAATCATATTTTACCTTGTCAGCAAAATTGCGTTCCTTCAATGCAACGATTTTCTTCATTAAAGGATGGTTCATATGAAATTTCAGGTCAGGATTATCCGTATAAAAATTTGGCATTGTTCTGTTTTTTTAATTAGCTGGATCTTTCAAGATGGTTATTTGGAATTCTCTTTATAATATTTGATCATTTTAGGTATTACATCTTCAACATTTCCCATGATAGCATAATCTGCAATCTTATTGATCGGTGCTTCCGGATCATTATTGACTGAAATAACCATGGCTGACTCCTGCATCCCCGCGATATGTTGTACTTGTCCGGAAATACCGCAGGCAATATAGAGCTTCGGCCGTACCGTCACGCCTGTCTGTCCGATCTGGCGATCGTGTTCTGCAAACCCGGCATCTACCGCAGCACGCGAAGCTCCCACTTCTGCCCCGATTAGTTCGGCAAATTGGTAAAGCATTTCAAAATTTTCCTTCGATCCTACCCCATATCCACCGGAAACAATCACCGGAGCTCCTTTAAGGTTCACCCCCGACTCTTCCATATGTCGTTCAATCACTTTCACAACAAAATCTTCCGGTTTGACAAATTTGTCAACATCTATCTTTTTCACTTCTCCGCTGCGAGGCTTTTTGCATTTCTCCATTTTCATAACCCCTTCACGTACAGTAGCCATCTGGGGTTTGTTTTCCGGATTAATAATCGTAGCAATAATATTTCCCCCAAAAGCAGGCCTGATTTGCAACAACAGGTTTTTATAGGTTTTTCCGGCTCTTTTGTCGGTATGTTCCCCGATTTCCAGGGCAGTACAATCAGCCGTAAGACCGCTACTTAACGCCGATGAAACACGAGGACCGAGGTCTCGCCCGAAACTGGTAGCACCCAACAAAGCCACCTGCGGTTTTTCCTGCCTGAACAGCTTTACGGTAATGCTGGTATAAGGTAAGGTAGTATAATGCTCCAAACGAACATCGTCGGCCAGCCAAACCGCATCGGCCCCATAATCAAAAGCTTCTTTTTCCAGTCCTTTAAGCTTGTATCCTATGATCAGTGCCTCCTGTTCACAGCCAAGCTGATCTGCCAGTTTCCGTCCTTTGGTCAGTAGTTCCAGGCTGATATCCGCTATCTTGCCATTTTCCAGTTCACATATAACAAATAAATTATCCACTTTCTTCTGATTTTGAGGTTTGCAATTTCATGAACAAATGGGGAAAGATGTATTATCCCAGGGTATGATTGCTGATCAGTTCTTTCATTAACCACTCAATATTTTGATTGTCTGCTTCCAGCACCTTGGCCTCCTTCGCCTGGAACACTACATTCTCAACTTTCTTTACTTTTGTAGGAGAACCCGACAACCCCAGCCTCTCCGGTTCGGCCTCTATATCTCCGACATTCCATTCCGGAAGATTCAGGAACGGCCGGTCATCATACATAAAAATATAATCTTCGGAAACATTCTGTCTTTCGCTGATCGTAGTGGCATATTTGTACTTCATGATCAGTTTGGCATTTCTCGGACGGCAGTTCGGTGCCGTTCCCGTAACTGTGATCAGGAGAGGAAAAGTGGATTCCACCGTTTCTACGCCTTTTTCGAGACGTCTCTTGACCACAATTTTGTTTTTCTTTATTTCCACGATCTCTTCCGCATAGGTTACCTGCGGGACACCCAGCTTTTCAGCCACCTGCGGACCCACCTGTGCCGTATCTCCGTCAATAGCCTGGCGTCCTGCCAGAATAAAATCAAAATCACCCATTTTCACAATCGCCCGTGAGAGGGCATAAGAAGTAGCCAAGGTATCAGAGCCAGCAAAAGCCCTGTCTGTCAGCAGATATCCGTTATCGGCCCCACGGTACAAACCTTCCCGTATAATTTCCGCAGCGCGGGGAGGTCCCATAGTCAGGATGGTAACCGTACTCCCGGGATACTTGTCTTTAAGACGCAATGCCTGCTCCAGTGCATTCAAATCTTCCGGATTGAAAATAGCCGGTAAAGCCGCCCTGTTCACGGTCCCGTCTTCTTTCATGGCATCTTTCCCTACATTGCGTGTGTCCGGCACCTGTTTGGCCAATACAATGATTTTGAAGTTCTTCATACAGTTCTGTTTTTTTTACCTCTTGATGGGAACCGATCTGTGAGTGAATATCCCATCGGTTGTTTTTTTGTCCCGCAAATATAGATTTTTTTCTGCATTGACAAAAACCCGTCCTTTACCACCTCTATGGTTCGGGGTTTTACCATACAAGACAAAACCAAAGGATATTTTCTTGCAGGAAAGGTATAAACACATAGAGGTGCTGGGCCTCATCCCGACCCTGAGTAGTGCTTTTATCATCAGCTACCAGAAACCGGGTACCGGCGCAGAGTGGTCGCACAAAGGCACCCAATGGGTCTTTTTGCCCTCTCTGACTTATTCTGTTACTATTATCCCGGCAAAAAAATACATTACAAAATGCAACCCGTTCATCCTAACGATCAAAAGACCGGTTATTTCTCCCTTTGCACTTTCTCTAAAAACTCGCCCAGAACGTTTTCCAGGGTAGGATCTCCTATTTCCTGCAAATCATAATAAACCCGGGTATTGGGTTTATTTATCTTAATGATCCTGTTCAGGTCGATCGGCGTTCCGATCACCACGGCGTCACAATTTGTATTTTCAATGGTTTTCTCCAGGTCGTGCAATTGTTCTTCTCCATAGCCCATGGCAGGAAGGAGTGTTCCAATGCCCGGATAGGTCTCGAAGGTCTGTTGCAGTTTCCCTGCCAGATAAGAACGGGGATCCACCGTTTCTATCGCACCGTATTTGCGGGCTGCGACCATACCGGCGCCCAATTTCATTCCCCCATGTGTCAGGGTGGGACCGTCTTCCACAACCAGCACCCTCTTTCCCCGTATCACTGCCGGATTGTCAACACGTATCGGCGAAGCTGCATCAATGACTCTGGCCTGCGGGACCAGTTCCCTGATGTTTTTTCTGACCCATTCAATATCTTCCGGTCTGGCGGTATCCATCTTATTTATGATCACCACATCCGCCATGCGAAAGGTCACCTCTCCCGGATAATAAGAACGTTCATGACCCGCTCTGTGCGGATCCGTAACCGTAATGGTAAGATCAGGCCTGTAAAACGGAAAATCATTGTTGCCGCCATCCCACAAGATCACATCGCAGCCGTCAGGATCATTCTCGGCAGCCCGCAAAATCGCTTCGTAATCCACCCCCGCATAGATCACATTGCCCCGTACAATGTGCGGTTCATATTCCTCCATCTCCTCAATGGTGCAATGATATTTTTCCAGATCCTCCAGACGGGCAAACCGCTGTACTTTTTGTGCCGCCAGATCGCCATAAGGCATCGGATGCCTTATGGCTACCACCTTTAATCCTTTGTTCATCAATATCTCAATCACCCGCCGTGAGGTCTGACTCTTTCCACATCCCGTACGTATGGCTCCCACCGCTATGACAGGTTTGGTGCTCCTTATCATGGTATCATCAGGCCCCAGCAACCAGAAAGAAGCCCCGTTTGCATTGACAATAGCACTTGTGGCCATGACCTTCTGATAAGGAACATCACTATAGGAAAATACACAATCCTTAATTTCCATCTCCTTTATCAAACGCGGCAGATCTTCTTCAGCATAGATAGGAATCCCTTCAGGATACAAAGGCCCGGATAACTCAGGCGGATACATGCGCCCGTCAATATCCGGGATCTGTGCTGCCGTAAAAGCCATAACTTCATAATGGTCATTGCCACGGAAAAAGGTGTTAAAATTGTGAAAATCCCTTCCCGCTGCTCCGATGATGATAATTCTTCTTCTTGTCATAACATTAAAAGATTTAAAATAAATACAATATACAATAATCGTATAAATATACGCTATAATAATAAATTAAAAAAAACGTTTTGAAAGAAAGGTCTGAACGATTCGGCAGTGATTAACGTTACGTTCTGTAAACAAATATTTTACAAGACAGATGGAAGAACAAAAAAAAAATCTTTTTAGCAACCATTTTGGCACAATTTTCGTCTTTGTATTAAGAAGCAATCTTTTATGAATTATTTGGCCCATACATTCTTATCCGGTGATTCTGATCAGGTCAGGATAGGAAATTTTATTGGAGATTACGTAAAGGGGAGTGATTTTAACTTTTATCCTGAGGGGATTAAAAAAGGCATTATTCTGCACCGGCATATTGATTATTTTACGGACAATCATCCGGTGGTTCAGGAAAGCAAATCCAGACTTATCCCTTTCTATCATAAGTATGCAGGGGTGATCATTGATATTTTTTATGACCATTTTCTTTCGGCCAACTGGGATTTTATTTCATCTATACCATTAAAAGAACTGGCTAAAATCACTTACCGGAACCTGCATGACAACTATGACATCCTTCCGGAGGCTATCAGAAGAGTAGTTCCCTCCTTTATCTTTAACCGGTGGCTTGAAGCTTATAATACCGTGGAAGGGATTGATTTGGTATTAAAAAAAATGAGTACGGTTACCTCCTTACCTGATTTTACGGATGAGGCCATCAACACCATGATTCTGTATTACGATAAATTCAGGGAAGAGTTTTTTGAGTTTTTCCCGGATATTGTCCATTACGTTACCACTACGTTCGATGTTCATCTGTATCTTTCAGAGAACTTTATTGTAGAATTCTCCGAAGCCGAAAAGAAAAGAAGCTGAAAAGAAACGATGACCGAAGCATTAACGGTTACTTTCCGGTCTTTTATCCTGATTAAAAAGCGATTTCCATTCTGTCGGCGTCCATACGCAGGAAGACAAACAACAAGATGGTAAAAGCCCACAGGGAAGATCCCCCGTAACTAAAAAAGGGCAGAGGAATCCCGATCACCGGAAACAGACCGATGGTCATACCAATATTGACAAATACATGAAAACCCAGCAGTGAAAAAACGGAATAGCCGTAAATACGATTAAAGGCCGATCGTTGTCGTTCTGCCAACATCAATATTCTCAGCAAAAACATTACGTAAAAGGCAATGACAAGAAATGTCCCGACGAAGCCCCATTCCTCTCCCACCGTACAAAAAATAAAGTCGGTGCTTTGTTCGGGCACAAAATTAAATTTTGTCTGTGTTCCGTGTAAAAAGCCTTTCCCTTTAAAACCTCCCGACCCAATCGCTATTTTCGATTGATTCACATTATAGCCGCTCCCATACGGATCTGATTCAATGCCCAAAACGATATTGATCCTTGTCCGCTGATGTTCTTCCAGAATATTATTAAAGACATAACTGACAGAAAAAGCAAAAAATACGGAACCCAGCAATACGACATACAGAATAGCCGATTTTTTTAGTTTGTATCGATAAAAAAACGGAATAAACACGACACCTGCAATAATCAAGGAGAAAACAATAATCGTATATACTGAAAAATATCTCCCCGTCAGCTTGGAACCTGCCCAGAGAATGATACCGGTAAGCAGAATCATAGCAACTCCTTTCAGGGTAAAGTTCACCTTTTTCTCCAGGAAAAGATGGATTACGACAGTTAATACAAGTAACCCCAGAATCACAATGGTTTTATCCAGCACAAGGGTCATGAAAAACAACAGGGCAAAAAGAAAACCCACAATCAGCACACTGGCTGGCAGTCCTTCTCTGTACAACACCAAAACGAAAGCTACATAAACCAGGGTTGAACCCATGTCCGGCTGCAGCATAATCAGGATTGCCGGAGCAAGAATCATCAGGCTGACGTTCAGAAGCGTCTTGATTTGATCCAGCGACCGGTTATAATAACTAAGGTACTTAGCCAATGCCAGGGATGTAGCCACTTTGGCAAATTCTGCAGGTTGAATACGAAAAGCACCTATCGGTATCCATGACCTGGAGCCGTGAATTGTCGCCCCGACAACCAATACTGCAAGCAGGGATAGGAGAGACAGAAAATAAATAGGATAAGCAAAAAAGTAATAGAACCGTGTATTAATCATAAAACCCATAATAGCCAGGATAAATGCAGCCACAATCCAGTAAAATTGTTTTCCGTAACGCTGTGAGAAATCAAGGATTTGGGAATGATCTTCGCGAAAAGCCGAAGAATAGATATTGACAAAGCCGAAGATCACCAATGCCAGATACATCAGCACCGTCAACCAGTCGATCCTGCCCAGTATTTTACTTCTCCTGTACTCCATGTATTAAGTCTGTATTACGCATTCTGTTTTCCAGCCATTTTCTGCTTGTTTTCCCGCGTAAATATTTTTCAATCACCAAAGAAGCGATAGGGGCTGCATAGGTGGAGCCAAAACCGCCGTTTTCCACGTACACCGAGACGGCAATTTCAGGGTTATCCTTTGGAGCAAAAGCCATAAAAATAGAATGGTCTTTCCCGTGCGGGTTCTGGGCTGTCCCTGTTTTTCCGCAAACACGTATTCCGTCAATATGAGCAATACGAGCCGTAGAGCCGCTGCCGGGCTCTCCGTTGACCACCAGATCCATCCCATCGACTATTATGGCAAAATTCGCGGAATCTATACCCACCGTGTGTTTAATATGATATTTTTCATCTATGGACGCAGCCCCTTCTATTTCTTTCACCACATGAGGTGTATAAAAGTAACCTCTGTTGGCAACGGTAGCTGCCAGATTGGCCATTTGTAAGGGAGTCAGCCCCAGCTCTCCCTGGCCTATGGCCATGGAAATCAGGGTCAGTGAGCTCCATCCGTTCTTATGATAATACCGGTCATAATAGGAAGTATCCGGTAAAAAACCGTTGAGCTCATTGGGAAGATCCACCCCCAGCTTATGCCCGAAACCAAACTGTTCCAGGTAATGCTTCCATACATCAAACGATTGATATACTGAAGGGTAACGAGGGTTATCCAGGATATTCCGAAACACATGACAAAAATAAGCATTACAGGAGTTCTGGATGGCCCCTTCCAGATTCAGGGGCGTACGATGAATATGACATCCCACATACACTCCCCGGGCATAATACCCCGGCGCACAGGAATAAGTCGAAGTAGGGAAGAGCACGCCTTCCTGCAAACCGATTAGCGCATTGACCACTTTGAAGGTGGACCCGGGTGGATAACTGGCCATAATAGCCCGGTTGAACAAGGGTTTCAGGGTATCTTGGGTCAGTGCCGGAAAATATTTGGAGCGACTGCGTCCTACCAGCAACGCCGGATCATAGCCAGGTGAAGACACCTCACACAATACCTCTCCCGTCTTCGGTTCAATGGCCACAATACTTCCCACCTTGTTATGCATCAGATATTCTCCATATTGTTGAAGATCTTTGTCAAAACAGGCAATCAGATTTCCCCCGACCACAGCGGCCGTGTCATACTTCCCGCTTTTATAGGATCCTTTGATCCGGTTGTGCACATCAACCAGATAGATTTTCACTCCTTTTTTACCACGAAGCTGCTTTTCATAAGATTTTTCTATTCCGCTGATACCGATGTAATCTCCCATTTTATAATAGGGATCTCTGTTGATGATCGGCTCGGTTACTTCTCCCACATATCCCAGCATATGGGCGGCAACCGCTGAATTATAGCGCCTTATGGTCCGGGGTTGAACATAAAACCCAGGGAATTTGAACATTTTTTCTGACAGCTGAGCATAGGTACGTGCCGAAAGCTGTTTCATCAATACGGATGCTTTCAGGCGGGAATATCTGGCAGCTTTTCGGATCCCGTTTCTCACCTCTTCCACCGGAACATCCAGGATCAGACAAAATTCTACCGTATCAAATGATGACACCTGTGATGGAATCACCATCAGATCATAGGCAGCTTCATTAGAGACAACCAATTTGTGATTTCTGTCGTAGATCAGACCCCGGGCCGGATACTGGGGAATATAACGCAACACATTGTTGCTGGCACTTAGCTGATAGGACTCGTCAACAACTTGTATTACAAATAGTTTTACGACATAGACTAAAGCCAGAAAAATTACCAAGCCTCCAACAATATACTTCCGCCCCGCAAACTGATCAAACCCTTTCATCCTCTGCCCAAACCTTTTGGCTTATAAACCGAAAACTGACTTAGAACGATCAGAAAGATCGTAAAAAAAGAACTGATAAATACCCTGAACAAGGTAGTGAAAAAATGATGAAATGTGAATACCTCAAAATAAAACAGAATTGCATGATGAAGAAAAACAAGGATTACCGAATATTTCATAAACCAGGAAAAGCCATAATCACGAATCATGGGCTCACTATTGGGGACATAACCATCCTGCGGGGCAATTAGTTTTAATACGCCGGGACGGAACCACGCCATCAGCAAAGTTGCAGATGTATGGATACCATAGGTATGTTCAAATAAGTCCATGACAAACCCTGTAAAAAAAGCCATGAGAAGAAGTAACCACCCGGGGATTTCAAAAGGTAGCATCAGGATAAACAGAACATATAAAAAAGGAACGACAAAACTGCTAATCTGAAGATTATCCAGTATCAGGATCTGGACAAGCACCAGGATAATGAATAACAATGTATATCGGAACAAGTGATTAATCATAGTTTTCCAGCTTTTTCTGTTCCTTTTTTTTCAGATTACTGATTACATCCACATAAACCAGGTGTTTAAAATCCGTGGTTAATTTTATCGTAGCCGTATAAAAATTACCATTCTTTACTTCGGCCTTTTCAACAATTCCGATCAATGTCCCTTCCGGAAAAACAGCGGAGAATCCACTCGTAACAACCGTATCTCCCTCTTCTATCGGCACATGATAAGGGATATCATGCAGTAAAGCTCTCCGGTAATCCTGTCCATCCCAGGAGAGTGTGCCAAAATAATCGTTTTTCTTCAATTTTGCACTTACATGAAAATTCGTATTCAGTAGTGAAATCACCGAGGAGAAGTTTTTGGTAACCCCGGCAGTTATGCCCACAATCCCTTCCGGACATACCACTCCCATTTCAGGACGGACACCTTGTGCCCTTCCCTTATCCAGTGTCAGATAGTTATGCATCCGGTTAACACTGTTGTTTATGACACGTGCCGAGGTGAAAAAATATTTCTGACGGTGAAGAGTGTCCTTTTCTCCAAAGAAAAACAGATCATCAGACCGGTAAACCCTTTGTAATTGATTTTTTAAGTGTGTGTTTTCAAGTGACAATTTCCGGTTGGTCTCCACCAGATGAAAATAATCGGAAAAAGAACTGATTGATTCGTTGAAAAAAGCAGATATATTTTCAGTCACCGATACAAAACGGGCTCGCTGGTATAAGTTATATTGAATCCCCATAGAAACAGCAATCACTTCCAGAATGAGAAAAAGCAGGAAAAAATAATATTTATATAAAAATCTTAAAAGATTCCTCATTCATCAAGCAACTGTTTCAGGGTTATCTCATCAGGAATGAGAATTTATCCACGTTCTTCAAAGCGATGCCGGTTCCTCTGGCAACTGCATGCAGAGGCTCTTCCGCAATATGAAAAGGGATATTGATCTTATCTGTCAATCTCTTATCCAATCCTCTCAACAGGGCGCCTCCGCCGGCCAAATAAATGCCATGGGAGACAATATCGGCATACAGCTCGGGCGGGGTTTGCTCCAGAACACCGAGAATAGCCGTTTCTACCTTCGATATGGATTTGTCCAGACAATGGGCTACTTCCTGATAAGATACCGGTACTTCAATAGGCAGGGCTGTCATCAGGTTAGGTCCACGCACAACATAATCCTGGGGAGGCTCGTCCAGGTCAGGCAAAGCAGATCCGACATTGATTTTGATGTCTTCCGCTGTACGTTCCCCCACTTTAATATTATGCTGATGTCTCATATATGCCTGGATATCGGCCGTAAAACCATCTCCTGCCACCCGGATGGATTTATTGGTCACGATACCTCCCAGGGCAATGACAGCTATTTCCGTGGTCCCTCCACCAATATCTACGACCATGCTTCCCTCAGGAGCTTCGACATCTATCCCGATGCCAATAGCTGCTGCCATCGGTTCGTAAATCATATATACATCCCGCCCGCCGGCATGTTCGGAAGAATCCCGTACAGCCCTTATTTCCACCTCGGTACTGCCTGAAGGAATACACACCACCATACGCAAGGCCGGATTAAACAAGCGGGGTTTGTTATTTATCATTTTGATCATCCCCCGTATCATCAACTCGGCCGCATCAAAGTCGGCGATAACGCCATCCCGCAAAGGACGTATGGTCTTGATATGCTCATGCGTCTTCCCCTGCATCTGCCTGGCTCTGCCTCCGATGGCTATCAATTTCCCGGAACTCTTATCCAACGCCACAATGGAAGGTTGATCCACCACAATCTTATCATTATGAATGATAATGGTATTGGCAGTACCCAAATCAATCGCAATCTCCTGCATCAATAATGAAAATAGTCCCATAGATATTCTTATGTTTTATTGTTTATCAATGTTTAAAATGTCTTATCCCCGTAAAAACCATGGCGATCTCATGGTCATTACAATAATCAACGGACTCCTGATCCCGTATAGATCCTCCCGGTTGTATCACAGCACTGATACCCGCTTCATGAGCCACCTGCACCGAGTCGGGAAACGGGAAAAAGGCATCGGAAGCCATCACCGCGCCTTGCAGATCAAAGCCAAAACGTTTTGCTTTCTCCACGGCTTGCTTCAGGGCATCTATCCTTGAGGTCTGGCCGATGCCATGGCCCAGCAACTGTTTGTCTTTCACCAGCACGATCGCATTCGACTTGGAATGCTTTACCAGGATGTTGGCAAACAACAGATCTTCCACTTCTGCCGCCGTTGGCTTCCGGTGAGTAACCGCTTTCAGATCCCCGTGTGTCTCCGTTTTGTTGTCCCGGTCCTGCACCAATACCCCATTGAGTGCTGTACGAAATACCTGTGCGGGAAATGCAGCTTTCTTTCTCTTCAGGATAATCCTTTTCTTCTTGGTTTTCAGCACTTCGAGTGCCTGAGGTGTATAACCGGGAGCCATGATCACTTCAAAAAAGAGTTTATTGATATCCGCTGCCGTTTCATCATCCACCACCCTGTTGGTAGCCAGAATCCCCCCGAAAGCCGAAACAGGATCACCGGCCAGTGCATCTTTCCAGGCCTCAAACAAATTACTGCGTATAGCAACTCCACAGGCATTGTTATGTTTAAAAACGGCAAAGGCCGTGTCGGAAAACTCAACAATCAAACCTTCGGCTGCATCTATGTCCAGCAAGTTATTATAAGAGATCTCTTTCCCATGGATCTGATCAAACCAAGCTTCAAAGTCGCCGTAGAAATAAGCCTGCTGATGGGGATTCTCCCCGTAACGCAATTTGTTACCGGAGAAAATACTCTGTTTGAAGGAGGGTATATTTTCGTCCCGGTTAAACCAATTGAATATCTGAGTGTCATAATGAGAACTCATCTCGAAAGCCTGAGTGGCAAAGTGCCGGCGCTCTTCCAGGGTGGTTATCCCCTGCCTGTTTTCCAGGATGCCCAGGAGATCCGGATATTGATTTTTCCGTGAAATGACCAGTACATCCTTAAAATTTTTTGCAGCAGCACGAATCAGGGATATCCCTCCGATATCAATTTTTTCTATCACGGAAGCCTCATCAGCACCCGATTTCACGGTCTCCTCAAAAGGATAAAGATCAACCACCACAAGGTCTATGGGAGGAATCTCATATTCCTTCATCTCCTGCCTGTCTCCGGAATGTTCACGACGCGCCAATATTCCCCCGAAAATTCTGGGATGAAGAGTCTTTACCCGCCCTCCCAGAATCGAAGGATAAGAAGTAATGTCCTCCACCGGGGTTACAGAGATGCCCAGCTCACTGACAAATTTCTGTGTCCCACCGGTAGAATAGATCCGCACATGCATTTCATCCAGCTTCCGGACAATCTTTTCCAGGCCTTCTTTGTGAAAAACAGTTATAAGCGCAGCCTTAATTTTTTTTTCCATAGAATTAAAAAATATGCTATTGTATTAAATAATAATCGTTTATAAAAATTCTGCTTCAAAAAATCTATTGGTCGTAAAATTAGATAAATTTATCCATATAGCCCTGACTAATTGCAATATTTTCAAGTAAAAAAGAGTTTTGTAGTATTGTAATGTTTATGTAATTTTCCTGCCAAAACAAAATATCATGATCTTTTTTCGATTAATACGGGAAAGTTTTATTTTCTCGATGCAGGCCATCCGGGTAAATAAATTACGTACATTCCTTACACTGTTAGGTATTACCATTGGAATTTTCGCCATTATTTCCGTCTTTACCGTGCTTGACTGGATGGAAAATTCCATCCGCACCAGCATTGCTTCTCTGGGCAATGATATTATCTACGTACAAAAATGGCCCTGGGTATTCAACCCGGATGTAAAATGGTGGGAGATTATGCGATGGCCTGTTCCGACCCTGGAAGAATATCAAAAGCTGAAACGCCGTTCCAAACGTGCCGAAGGCATGTGTTTTATGGTGTCCGCCAATGCAAATATCTCTTACCACAGTAATTCAGTAAAGGACATTGCTTTTGTAAGCGCCACAAAAGACTTTGGAGATATACGCTCGTTTGATATTGAAAAGGGTCGTTTTTTCTCCGATTTCGAAGACCAAAACGGAAAAAACGGGGTCATTCTTGGCCATGATATTGCAAAAAGCTTATTTGACAATATCGATCCTATCGGAAAAAGAGTGACAATAAGGGGAAAAAAACTTGTTGTCCTTGGCGTTTTTAAAAAAGAAGGAGCCGGAGGTATCGGGGACCAGGGGATGGATAAAGTTGCCTTTGTTCCTATCAATTTTGTCCGTAATGTAGTCAATCTGCGCAGCGAATCGCTCAACCCGATCATTATGATCAAGGCCAAAACGGGGGCTTCCCTCCTCGAGCTGGAGGACGAGATCACCGGCATCCTGCGCAGTATCCGCAGACTAAAACCTACTGCACCGGATAATTTTTCCATCAACCAGGCCAGCATGCTATCCCAGGGCATGAAATCCATTTTTAGCATGGTCAACCTGGCAGGCTGGATTATCGGGGGTTTCTCCATACTGGTGGGAGGCTTTGGTATAGCCAATATCATGTTTGTCTCAGTCAAGGAACGTACACGTATCATCGGTATACAAAAGTCTCTGGGAGCAAAAAACAGTTTTATCCTCCAACAATTCCTGTATGAATCGGTTATTTTATCCCTTTTGGGAGGAATCCTGGGCCTGGTAATTATCTACTTTGGCACCCTGATCATTAACCATTCCCAGGACCTCACCATCACCCTTACGCTGAAGAATATCATTCTGGGGCTTTCCATCTCCGGTGTTATAGGCATTCTCTCCGGGTACACCCCGGCTTTACGAGCTTCCCGGTTGAATCCCGTCGAAGCCATGGCGTCAACCTTTTAAATCCGGGCCCTGTCCGTCCGCCTGCCGGCAGACAGAAACAAATATCAGTCCGGACGGGGATTATGAGTTGAAATCTGTCTTTGTAATAACCCGTTATTATAAGTGGCCGAAGACAGCGAAGGAACCCCAGACGTAGTAAAGAAATCCCTTGCAGGAAGACGCACGTACAGAAAAAGAGACAAGGACAAGTTGCAGGAAAGAAACGGATGTGTCTTTTTATCCTTTTTCACCAATGAGTCTGCACAATCTCACAAAATCCTCCACACTCAATTGCTCGGCCCGCTTGTCCAGTATCTTCAAAGAAACCATATTTTCCGGCAGAAAACCTTTCAGGGCATTCCGGAGGGTCTTCCTCCGTTGATTGAAAGCCCTTTTCACCAAAGAAACATAGGTTGCTTCCCAACAAGGCAGCTCATTTCTGTCGTTGCGAACCAGCCGGATCACCGCCGATTTCACCCGGGGTCGCGGATAAAAGACCTGCTCCGGAACAGTAATCAAATAATCCGTATCATAGAACGTCTGCAGTAATACGCTCAGCAAGCCGTAGGTTTTGGACCCGGGCATACTTACCAGCCGCTCAGCCACCTCTTTCTGGATCATAGCCACCACCTCCAAAACCCGATCCTTGTACTCCAGAATCCTGAAAAATATCGGACTGGTAATATGATAAGGGAAATTACCGATGATTGCTATACCTTCATCATTACCGGGTTGTAACTCAATTTTTAAAAAGTCTTCGGCCATGATCCTTTCCCGTATTTCCGGAAACCTTTCCCGCAACCAAGCCACCGAATCTTCGTCAATCTCCACCAGAAAAAGCCTTTCTCCGAATTTCTCCACCAGAAACTCCGTAAGAATGCCGTGACCCGGACCTATTTCATAGACCCGACCGGCATTCCCGGCATTCAACATTCCGGTAATTTTACGGGCTATATTCTTGTCTTGCAGATAATTCTGACTGAGTGACTTTCTGGGATAATGCATCGTTCCTTGTTATTTCAAAACCTTAAAAGTAACGATTTTTACTCTTATTCATTTGCAAAGAACCATGGTTTTAACGGAAAACATTTGCGTTTTTATCAAATACAGGTTGACATCCAGATAATTTTTTCTTAATATTGTTTTTGAGGCTGATTATCCGTACGACCTGAGTCTGATTTCTGATTTTCTTCTTTTTATTTTCATACATCATAAACGAGAAAAATTATAATTGTAAATTCATTTTTTATTATGAAACACTTCAATCCGATTTTAATCATTCTGGTTTTTCTGACTGCTGGCCTTCCCGCTTTGGCACAGCAGACCCTGCCGGCAGCCGGTGGAAAAGCCAAAGGATCCGGAGGGGTCGTAACCTTTACGGTAGGCCAGGTTACCCAGGAAACGCTTTCCGGCAATGGAACGACCGTCCTGCAGGGCGTTCAGATCCCTTATGAGATCTATGTAGTCACGGGGAAAAAAGAATATCCCGACATTACCCTGACCTGCACCGTTTATCCCAATCCGGTAGCAGATCATCTGACGTTGAAGATGACAAAGATCCCACGGGAAACTCTTACGGCCGTTTTGCTTGATCTCAACGGAAAACTAATCAATAACCTGGAAATCAACACCAAAGAAGTCTCCATCCCCATGGGCAAGATAGCTCCCGGCACCTATTTACTGAAAGTTACCGATAACCGGAAAATCCTGAAAATCTTTAAAATCATAAAAAAATGAAACAAATTTACGCTCTTAAAAAACAAAAACCCACCGGCAATTACATGCTACCTATCCTGGTTACTCTTGTTTTTATCCTGATGTCCTCCCCCTTGGTCTTTGCTCAGGTACCTTTAAAGATAAATTATCAGGCAATCTTACGCAATCACGACAATCAGTTGATTCCTGACACCCGGGTGGGGATACAGATAAGCATCCTGCAAGGTTCTGTTGACGGCACCCCGGTGTATGTGGAAACACATAATGTCTTCACCAACGAGAACGGCTTAGTTACCATAGAGATTGGAGGCGGAGACATTGTTTCAGGAGATCTGGAAAGCATCGACTGGATGAATGGTCCTTATTTTCTGAAAACCGCAGTGGATCCCAACGGTGGCACTGATTACACCATTCAAGGAGTCTCCCAATTACTAAGCGTTCCCTATGCTCTGTTCTCGGCAAAAGCAGCCAATGCCTTCAGTGGGGATTACACCGACCTGGTCAATGCACCGGACCTTTCCGGTTTCCTTGTCGAGGAAACGGATCCTTTATTCTCAAACAGTGCTGCCATCAATATCACCGATGAAGACATTACCAAACTAAGTAATCTCTCGGGAATAAATACAGGTGACCAGGACCTGTCCGGATATGTACAGATTTCTTCTTTGTCCATGGTTGTTCCGGCCAATGAGACAGATCCTGTTTTTACACTTTCCGTAGCTAATGAAATCACGGCAGAAGATACCGTCAGATGGAACCGAAAACTGGATAGCTACACGGAAACCGATCCTCTCTTTAGCACTTCCGTTGCCAGTGGGATCACGCAGCAGGATACCGGTTACTGGAACCACAAACTGGATACAGAGGTGGACGGCTCGGTCACAAATGAAATACAGACCATCTCACGACAGGGGTTGACAGTAACCCTGAGCAAAGGCGGCGGCAGCTTTACCGACAGCGTGAACGTTTATACTGCCGGGAAAGACATCGATATAGCCGACAATACGATCAGTGTCCGGCCTTATAACATCGGGGACATCGCTTTCGGCGGCATTGTATTCTGGGTGGACGGCAGCGGACGGCATGGGCTGGTCTGCGCGAAAGAGGATCTGAGTACAGGCATGCGGTGGTATGCCGGCACATATGGAAATACCCGGGCCCTGGGCGACGGCCCTTATGCCGGGTTTATGAATACATCCGTTATCATCTCTTCCCAGGTGGCTATCGGCGATGACGGAAAGGATTACGCCGCCTTGTTGTGTTCAAAGCTGATTGTGAAAGACGAAGATAAAAGCTATGGAGACTGGTACCTGCCCTCCAAAGAAGAGCTGATGCTGATGCACAAAAACCTGGATGCGATCAATGCTGCTGCTACCGCCAGCAAGGGCACCACTTGTGAAAGCAATTACTATTGGAGCTCGACTGAATATGATAACGAACAGGCCTGGAAAATGAACCTGGTGACCGGTGAGGTGGTACATTATTATAAAACCTATGCCGCCCGGGTCCGGGCTGTCCGGTCATTTTGATAACCTATAAACGCTTCATTATACAAAAAAGAAGGTCTTGGATACCACATGAAAAATTGTTCAACCCCGGGCAGGTATGTCCGGGGTTGTTTTTTTTCGCATAAAATTCCCTTAATATTTTAAACTTTAATGTTATGAAACACTTTTTTGTTTCCGGAATGCGCTTCGACAGGCATTTATCTGCCGTATTTTTCACTTTTCTCTTATTCTTTCCGTTTTTTGTCTTCTCTTCTTTTGCACAATCTCCCGGGGAGATGAGTTACCAGGCCATCCTACGTGACGGTAACAACAAATTTATCCCCAACACCTAGGTAAGCATGCAATTCAGCATCCTGCAGGGATCAGCCGACGGTACGGCCGTATATGTGGAAACACAAACACCCGCCACCAACGACAACGGTTTGATCACCTTGGAAATAGGGAAAGGCACGGTGGTATCCGGGGATTTTTCATCCATCGACTGATCGGCAGGGCCCTATTTTCTGAAGACCGAAGCTTCGATGTCAGGAGAAGCGAAAGCGGATCAACTCTTCAACCTTCGTCTGTCTTCTGCCTTTTTACTTATCTCTTATTTCCTTATCTTTGCCGCCGCAATATTTTTAGCGGCTTATTATGGAGGAATTTGATTTTGACCAGGTCATCGACCGGCGCGGCACCTATTCCTATAAATATGACGGATTACAGAAGGTGTTCGGAACCAATGACCTGTTGCCCATGTGGGTGGCAGACATGGATTTTGCCGTCCCCTCGTCAGTAGTGAAGGCTATACGCCGGAGGGCAGAGCATCCCATCTACGGATATACATTCCGGCCGGAATCTTATTATGAAAGCATTGTCCGGTGGATGGACAAACGGCACGGATGGAATATTGAAAGAGAATGGATCCAATACAGCCCGGGCGTGGTGCCGGCGCTGAACATGGTGGTGCAGGGCTTTACCGATCCCGGCGACGGGGTTATATTACAGTCACCCGTTTATCATCCTTTCTTCCATGCCATTCATCTGAATCACCGTAAACTTCTCAACAATCAGCTGATTAAATTAGAAGATAATACCTATGTATTTGATTTTGATGATCTGGTCGAAAAAGCAAAAGAGGCAAAATTGTTGCTTCTGAGTAACCCGCATAACCCGGTGGGGCGGTCCTGGAATGAAGAGGAGCTGCGTCATCTGGGTGAGATTTGCGTGGAGAACAATGTGTTGATCGTCTCTGACGAAATCCATGCCGACCTGACCCTGCCGGGACACCGTCACATCCCCCTGGCCAATCTATCGGAAGAGATTGCCTGCCATACCATTACCTGTATGGCCCCCAGCAAAACCTTCAATCTGGCAGGACTAAGCACCTCATCGGTAATCATCAGCGATCCGGAAGTACGGAAAAGGTTTAAAGAAATAACTGAGAGCCTGCATATCGGCATGGGCAATCTTTTCGGCATGGAAGCTTCTCAGGCCGCATACAACCACGGAGCAGAGTGGCTAAATGCTTTACTGGAATACATACAGGGAAACATTGATTATGCCCGTTCTTTCCTGAAAGAAAACCTCCCGGAAATTGTCATGTCACCCATCGAAGCCACCTATCTTCTATGGCTCGACTTCCTGAATACCGGGATGACAGGCGAGGCATTGCATGATTTCATGATCAGCAAAGCCAAAGTGGGGGGCAATGACGGGAGCATGTATGGCCCGGGGGGAGAAGGATTCCTGCGGCTGAATATCGCCTGTCCTCGCCGTGTTGTTGAAGAAGCTTTTACCCGTATTTACAATGCATTTAACGCCATTTCAAAATGAATAGTCTTTCCGCCCGCAAAGCAAAACTGATTTTGGAAGACGGTACCGTTATGGAAGGAAAATCCTTTGGTTATGAAAAATCCGTCTCCGGAGAAATCGTATTTAACACGGCCATGACCGGATATCCCGAAAGCCTCACCGATCCTTCCTATAAAGGCCAGATCCTGGTACTTACCTATCCGCTGATCGGTAACTACGGAGCCCCTCAGGAAGAGATGGAAAACGACCTGCTGAAATTTCATGAATCCAACCGCATTCACATCCAGGCATTGGTCGTATCGGATTATTCTTTTCAATATAGCCACTGGAATGCGCGTGATAGTTTGGCCCAATGGCTGAAAGACAACAAAGTGCCGGGGATCTTCGGCATAGATACCCGCGCTTTGACAAAAAAACTACGCGAGAAAGGCACCATGCTGGGGAAGATCGTTTTTGATCATGATGATGTAGATTTCTATGACCCTTCCCGGGAAAACCTGGTGGCTCAGGTAAGCTGTACGAAAAAACATGTATACGGCAACGGAAAATACAAAATACTTCTGTTGGACTGCGGAGTAAAATATAATATCATCCGTTACCTGCTGCAAAGGGATACTACGGTCATCCGTGTGCCGTGGAACCATCCCATCCGCACGGAAGAATATGACGGACTATTCCTCTCGAATGGTCCGGGTGATCCGAAATTGTGCACCGACACCATTAAGAACCTCACCGAAGTCATCAGACAGGATATCCCTGTCTTCGGGATATGTCTGGGCAATCAGCTTCTCTCCCTTGCGGCCGGCGCCGACACCTATAAACTGAAATACGGCCACCGCAGTCACAACCAGCCGGTGCTGGAGGTAGGTACGGACAAAGCTTATATCACCGCTCAAAATCATGGCTATGCGGTGGATAATGACACCCTGCCGGAAGAATGGGAGCCGTTGTTCATAAACATCAACGACAGCACCAATGAGGGCATGAGACACAAAACCAAACCTTTCTTTTCCACCCAGTTCCATCCGGAAGCCTCCGGTGGACCCACCGATACAGCTTACCTGTTCGATGTGTTTGTGGACACCGTTGCTCAATATAAAGGTATCTCTCAATAAGTATCCCTATAATATGTTGGCATTCTTTTATTTATAAAGAATCTACGTAGGTCCCTACGTAGATTTTGAAAATCTCTCCTCCACCCCGGAGCCCACCACAAAAAATCAAAAGCGGGTATCTTTTTCTTTTTACTTTTGTCTTTTCATTAAACTTTACATTGCCAATGTCTAAAATACCCTGGAAACCCGGCAACATGCTTTATCCCCTCCCGGCAGTGATGGTCAGTTGCGGAACCCGGCCGGAAGACTACAACATTATCACTCTTTCCTGGACCGGCACAATCAATTCGGAACCTCCCATGGTCTCTATTTCGGTACGGAAAGAACGGCACTCCCATCATATTATCAAAGACACAGGGGAATTTGTCATCAATCTCACAACCAGAGATATAGCCCGTGCCACCGACTGGTGCGGGGTAAGATCGGGACGGGACTATGATAAATTCAAGGAAACCGGCCTGACGCCCGACTTTTCCGGTACCCTGAATACCCCGCTGATCAAGGAATCTCCTGTAAATATTGAATGCCGGACAATCAAAATCATTGAGCTGGGCAGTCATGATATGTTCCTGGCCAGCGTACTAGCCATACACGTAGAAGAACAATATCTGGACAAAAAAACCGGAGTCTTTGACCTGCGTCAGACCGACCCTATCGCTTATCTTCACGGCAGTTACTATGTCCTCGGGGAAAAACTTGGGCGCTTCGGATTCTCAGTCAGAAAAAAAAGAAAAAAGAAAAAAACCGATCTTTAATAAATTTTAAGATGTAAAAAGAACAATCCGCAGGAAGCAGGCCGGCTGAAAAACAAAATATTATCATTAAATTTGCCGAACTTTTACCGCGAACCATTCTGATTCTCCATAAACAGAATCCTCCACGGTACAGAGATGATAAAATGGCAAATAATAAATTAAAATACGGAAAAATGAAAATGATCAGTAAATTATGGATCTTAGCCCTTACAGGAGTAATGCTTGTATCCTGCAGTAATAAAAAAGAATTCCGGATAGAAGGATCCTTACAGAACGGAGCTGGAAAAAAAGTCCAGGTAAGGACTTTATTTATGAATAAATGGGCACCGGCAGATTCGGCCGAGGTTGACAAAAAAGATCATTTTGTATTGTCCTCCGAATTGGAACAACCCACTTTTGCCTTACTACAGACGTTGCAAAACCACTTCATCACCCTGATTGTAAAACCCGGAGACAGAATTACCGTAAACGCCGATTATGAAAATATTGAAAATGAACATAGCATCAAAGGATCCGAAGACACACAGTTATTTGAAGATTTTCTGACCCATCTGCGGGAGAACGCAAAAAAACTTAACAAACTTAAACGCATTTACAGGGATAGCGTGAAGAGCCCGCGTTTCAACGACATTCTGGCGGATCTGAACAGCCGCTCCGGAGAGATCCTGAAAGACCAGAAAGAGTATGCCAAAAAATTTGTGGAAGAGCATTTGAATTCTCTGGCAAGTATGTTGGTTCTTTACCAACAAATCTCTCCCGGTCGTTATATTTTAGATCCCGTAGAAGATTTTCACTATTATGTGATGGTGGATTCGGCCCTGAATGCCGAATATCCTAAAGCTGATCCTGTTATTGCCTTCCATGCCCAGATGACCGGGTTAAGGGAACGGCGTCAGGAACAGGATATGGTAAACCGCATGCTGGGCATCGGGAAAGTCCCGCCCGACATTGTCTTACCTACACCCGACGGAGACACCTTACAGCTTTCTTCACTGCGCGGAAGAGTCGTCCTGTTGGATTTCTGGGCCTCGTGGTGCGGACCCTGTCGCCGGGAAAACCCCAATCTCGTAAACGACTACAACCGTTTTCACCGGAAAGGATTTGACATCTTCCAGGTCTCACTCGATCGCACCAAAGAAGCCTGGCTCAACGGCATTAAACAGGATCATCTTGAACAATGGCATCATGTCAGCGATCTGGGATACTGGCAGTCTTCGGTGGTAAAATTGTATCATATTCAAGGCATCCCGACAAACTACCTGCTGGATAAGAATGGGAAAATTATTGCAAAAAATCTGCGTGGCCAGGCCCTCTCTCAAAAACTGGAAGAGATTTTAAGAAAATAATGTAATCGCCAACCATGAAAAACTCCGAGTATTTCCTGAGAAAAGTCCTGAAGAAAATCCTGGTTTTACTGGTGATCCCTCTTCTTTTTATGTCTTGTCACCGTAATGAGGTGGTTATAAAAGGTACCTTGCATGGCACCGGAAAGAAAATGGTTTACCTCGATGAGATGGATATTGACATTACAAAGCCTCTGGACTCGACACTCACTGACCGGACCGGAAAATTCCGGTTCAGCCTTTCCCTGACGGAGCCCTCTTTTCTGTTACTCAAGCGTTCCGACCAGAATTTTATCACCCTGTTGGCCAATCCGGGCGAAAGGATTCATGTCGAAGCCGATTCCCTGTTGCTTCAGGCAGGATATCATGTCACAGGCTCGGAAGGATCGCTGCTGATAAAACAACTGGATGATCATCTCAGGATTACCGTGCAAAAAATGGATTCTATCGTTCAAGCCTACCGGCAAGCGATGAACAAGCCGGGTTTTGACACCTTGAAACCCAAGCTTGATAAGGCTTACGGAGAGCTCCTTGCTCAACAGCGTAAATACAACATTGCTTTTATCCTAAATCATATGCACTCACTGGCTTCCATAAAAGCACTGTATCAGAAAATCGATGACAACACCTACGTTTTGAACAATATCAGGGATATTCAGTATTTAAAGATCGTGGCAGATTCGCTGAAAGTTTATTATCCCGATTCGAAAATGACCAAAGCTCTGCTGTCGGACCTGCAGAAAGAATTGGCGAAGTACAGTCAGTTGCAGCTTACCAGTATGTTAAAAAATGCCAAAACCATCAATCTGGATTTGGCTCTCCCTGATATCCACGGGGATACGGTACGCCTTTCCGCCGTGAGAAAAAAAGGATATTACGTATTGCTGACTTTCTGGGCCAGCTGGTGTCAGGAATGCATCACCGAAAATCTGAAACTGAAAAGTCTTTATAATAAATATCATAAAAAAGGGCTCGAGATCTATGCCGTTTCTCTTGACAACAACAGGGATGCCTGGATTAAACAGGTTCATTTTGACGAGTTGCCCTGGATCAATGTATCCGACCAGAGCTATCCCAACTCACAGGCAGCACAAAAATTCAATGTAAAAAACCCTCCTGCAAATTATCTTTTTGATCCTGACGGGAATGTTATTGCCAAAGATCTGCATGGCCGTAATCTGCAAATCAAGTTTAATCAGTTATTCGACTAAAAATATTCGATTTGAAATCAGGCCGGAAAGTATATTTTTTTTCTGATTTGCACCTGGGACTGCCGACAGATATTCCGGCAGTAGAGCGGGAGAAAATCGTCGTCCGCTGGCTCGAGGAAATCAGCGATACGGTGGCTGAACTTTTTGTAGTAGGGGATATTTTCGATTACTGGTTTGAATACAAATATGTCATCCCCAAAGGATTCACCCGTTTTCTGGGTAAAATGGCCGAGTTTACCGACCGTGGCATCCCGGTCCATTTTTTCACCGGCAATCATGATGTCTGGATGTTTGACTATTTCCCGGAAGAATTGGGAATAACCGTACATACCAAACCTTTCATCTATGAACATGCGGGGAAACGTTTTTATATTGCGCACGGGGACGGTTTGGGCCCCGGAGATTTGGGATATAAATTCCTGAAGGGAATCTTCAACAACAAAGTACTGCAATGGATGTACAAACGCCTGCATCCCAATTTTGCCACCTGGTTGGCTCACCGCTGGTCACAAGCCGACCGGGGTGATGAACCTTCCGAATTTATGGGAGAAGAAAAAGAAGCTTTGTTCCGGCATTCCAAAAAAATCCTGACCAACGAATCTATTGATTATTTCATTTACGGCCACCGGCACCTGGTACTGGATCATCCGCTCGGCAATACCTCGCGGATCATCTATCTGGGCGACTGGATCACCCTGTTTTCCTATGCTATTTTTGACGGAAATGACCTGAAATTAAAATATTATAAACCTCGGGATGGGTAAATATGCCGGAGAAGGAAGGTTTTTCTGCGCAGTTACAGACAATACGGGGGACGCTGTCACACTGACAAAGTCTTTGTCAAAACACGCCTCCGGAATAAACCCGGTTTGTGCGATAGAGATGTCGAAAAAATCTTCTATTGCGCACAGGCCATAGGCCGTACCGGGTTAATCCTTTGCTCCGCTGAAGCTACGCAAAAGCGATGCCGACTTAGGAATTCACTGTTTTGGTGAAAAGCCAAGACACATGCAATCCTTTGTCGTTCCGCAATAGAAAGCATTTTGGGATTTCTGTTGCGGATTTGGGATAAATAGTACAACGCAGAACCATCGCATGGCAAAAAAAAGGCTCCTTTCGGGAGCCTTTTTTTTAACCGGGTAATTCTTGCAGGTCTATTCTTTTTCCTTTTTGATACGCATTCCGTAAAATGATCTGTAGGCAAAGATCAGGCCGAAGACCAGCATCAAAGCCCCGATCACTACGGTCCAGTCAAATGTGCCGCTACTATGGGCATTCATCCGCATGTGAACAGCGATTTCCACAGCCAGCAGACCAAACAAAGTAGAAAATTTAATAATCGGATTCATGGCTACGGAGGATGTGTCTTTGTAAGGATCTCCTACGGTATCTCCAATCACAGTAGATTCATGCAGGGGCGTTCCCTTTTCCCGGAGATCTACCTCAACAATCTTCTTGGCATTGTCCCAGGCTCCTCCCGCATTGGCCATATAAATGGCCTGAAAGAGACCGAAAACAGCCAGAGAGATCAGATAGGAAACAAAATAATTGGGATCAAAGAAAGCAAAAGCCAGTGTCAATGAAAAAATTACCGCAAAGATATTCCACATTCCGTTCTGTGCATATTTGGTGCAGATCTTTACAACGGATTTCGAATCCTCTATGCTGGATTCCTGGAGATCCAGATTAATGCTCTTTTTGATAAAAGCCGTGGCACGGTAAGCTCCTGTGGTAACAGCCTGCAGCGAAGCACCCGTAAACCAATAGATCACCAACCCCCCGGTAATAAACCCGAGGATAACCTGTGGATCCAACAATTCAAGCTGCATAAGACCCCGTTTTTTCAACAATAGAATGATCGCAAAGATCATAGTGGTAGCTCCGATCACAGCCGTACCGATCAAAACGGGCTTGGCCGTTGCCTTGAATGTGTTCCCGGCCGAGTCGTTGGATTCGAGATAGTATTTTCCTTTCTCAAAATCAGGTTTGAAACCGAAATCTTCCTCAATTTCCTGTTCAATATTATCCAGTTTTTCTATCCGGGAAAGTTCGAATACCGACTGGGCATTATCTGTCACCGGTCCGAAACTGTCAACGGCAATCGTCACAGGACCCATCCCCAGAAAACCGAAAGCCACCAGACCAAAAGCAAATACCGTGGGATATATCATAATCCCGTCCAGTCCGAGGGTACTGATAAAATAAGCCAACGCCATCAGGATCACGATGGTAATTCCTTCCCAGAAGGCTGAGAAATTTCCGGCGACGAGTCCGGAAAGAATGGTCAGGGAGGCTCCTCCTTCACGTGAAGCGGTAACGATCTCTTTCACATGGCGCGAGTTGGTAGAAGTAAAGGCTTTGGTCAGTTCCGGAATCAGGGCAGCAGCCAATGTCCCTACACTAATGATCGTGGAAAGTTTCCACCACATTCCCGTCAGGACCAGTCCGTTGGCAAGCCGTATATCGCCCCCGAGCAGGAAATAACTTACCAGATAAGTACTGAGAATGGAGATAAAGGAAGTGATCCAGATCAGGGTAGTAAGCGGTGCTTCAAAGTTATAATCCTCTGCTTTCCCATACTTGGCTTTTCCGGCCATATCGTTGATCCAATAGGATAGAAGAGAGGTAATCACCATCATGATACGCATAACGAAAATCCATACGATCAGGGTAGCCTGAAAATCCGTGCCTACGACAGCCAGTACGATAAAGGAGATCAGGGCTACGCCGGTAACGCCATAGGTCTCAAAACCGTCGGCGGTAGGACCTACACTGTCACCGGCGTTATCACCGGTACAATCAGCGATCACTCCCGGGTTTCTCGGGTCATCTTCCGGCAGATTAAATACGATTTTCATCAGGTCGGCTCCGATATCGGCGATCTTGGTAAAGATTCCTCCCGCCACACGCAGGACACTGGCCCCCAGCGACTCACCGATTGCAAAACCTATAAAACAGGCTCCCGCACTGTCACGAGGGACAAACAGAAGTATAAAGATCATCATAAACAACTCGACTGTCACCAGTAAAACCCCCACGCTCATCCCCGACCGCAACGGTATGGAAGTAACTTCCCAGGGATGTTTTTTCAAAGAAGCAAATGATGTGCGGCTGTTGGCCAGGGTATTTATCCGGATGCCATACCAGGCAACTCCGTAGGAACCTAAAATACCTATGACGGTCCATAAAATGACCATAAGAACCTTTGGAATAGGCATATGGCTCAAACCGAAGAAATAATAAAATATAGCTAAGGCTATGATCCCAAACAAAATCAACAGAAACTTACCTTGTTGCAACAAATAGGTCTTGCATGTTTCATAGATAATGCCAGATACATGCAACATGGCCTTGTGAGCCGGGATCTTTTTGATCTTGGCATAGGTCCATATCCCGAAGACCCATCCGAAAATCACAAAGATCAGCCCGTAAAACAACAGGCTCCATCCGTCAACTCCCCCAAGTTTGGGGAATATACTCTCCCGCATGTTCGGAACATTCAGATCAGCCTCACTTGCCATTGATAAAAATGGGAAAAATAAAAAGAAAAGCAGGCCTGAGAAAACTTTCTTTTTCATAATGATAAAATTTTAATTGTTCATAACATAAAATTTCTGGTTCAAAATTATTCCCACAAATATAAATTTTCTGAGATACGAAACACCTTATATGTCTCATGAATTTAAAAAAAATTCTTTCTTACAGAATCAGAGAGCGAAAATATTTATCATTATTGGTATAAAAAATATGATTGTTTCTTAATTTTCGTTAACTTAATCGCATGATAACCGAAAATAAAAATCAAACAGAACAGACATGAAAAAACATATAATAATCCGCTCAATACTCCTTCTCAGTCTGTTATTCATTTTACAGCAGGCAATGTCATTCGGAAGAATCATTTCTTTTTCTGAACAGGAGGACACAACCTCCTTTATTAAACTGGAGGGGAAGGTTGTGAATGCAGAAAACGAGAACCCCGTAATTTTTGCTTCCGTCTTTATTGAAGGCACCCATATAGGAACGATAACAAATACAGAAGGACGTTTTATTTTAAAAGTTCCGTCCACCTATTTTGATCACAAAATAGGTTTCAGCAGTCTGGGTTACAAACAGAAATTCATGGCGGTATCTTCCATGAAAGACATAAGCAGAACCATACGTTTGCAACCGGATGTTATTCCTATTCCTGCCGTGATTGTACGCAAGCTGGATCCGGTAAGCCTGATTAAAGAAGCTGAAAAAAGAATATCCGAAAATTATGGCAAACATCCGGCCATGATGACGGCTTTTTATCGTGAAACGATAAGAAAAGGCACATCCAAATATCTTTCGGTAGGGGAAGCGGTACTGAATGTTTATAAAGCTCCTTACAGTAACAACCTGGATATGGACAGGGTGTCGGTTTATAAAGGCAGAAAAGCCATTTACGTTAAACGGGAAGATACACTGATGGTGAAGTTACAGGGAGGCCCTGTCACAGCCTTCTATCTGGATCTTGCAAAAAATCCGGGAGATATACTCTCCCAAGACGTATTTGATTATTACGATTATTCCATGGGAGGCCAGGTTAAAATTGACGGCCGAACAACCTATGTAATCCATTTCGATCAGAAAGATACCGTATCCATTCCGTTGTATCGCGGCACGCTGTATCTTGACACCGGCTCCCTGGCAATCGTACAGGCCGAATATGAGATCAGTCCCAAAAAAATTGACCAGGCTGCCAGGTATCTCATTTTGAAAAAACCCGCCCGCCTGCATGTGGATGTATTAAGTGCAGCTTACCTGGTAAAATACCGCCACCTGGACGGAAAGTGGGTCTTGAACTACATGCGCCTGGAAAATCATTTTCGAACCAAATGGACCAAAAAGTTGTTCCGTTCAAACTATACCATTCTCTCCGAGGCCGCAGTCACGGATATTGATTATGAAAACGTAAAAAAACCAAAATACCGGGAAAGCTTCAAGTGGAATAAAATCTTCACCGAGGAAGTAAGTGCTTTTGAAGATCCTGATTTCTGGGGCCCTAACAACGTTATTCAGCCTGAAGAATCCATACAGGCAGCGATTCAAAAAATCAGCCGCAAACTCAAAAAACATGAATAGAAAACAATCGCATAAGCATAAAATTTGTGCCTTTGCGATTTCTGTCTATTTATACATTTAATGCATATTTTCTCATCTTACCCCCCTTTTCAACAGGGGTAATCACGATTTATTTAATGTTTTTTTCGTTTTACCCCTAATTTTTTATAGGGTAATTAATATTTATATACATTTGCTCCAAATTTTAAATATTATATCATGGCACAGTTCAGAACAATTGCATTTCAGGAAGTATTAAAGAGACAGCCTGTAAAAGTTTCGGCTCCTTCCAATGAGGTAACCGAATACTTCGGCTCCAGGGTTTTTGATCTGGTAAAGATGCAGAAATATCTTTCCAAAGAAGCTTATAAGAGTGTCAGGCAAGCCATCCGGGAAAGTACGCATATTGACCGGAAGATGGCCGATCAGGTAGCTGCCGGCATGAAAGACTGGGCCATTGACAATGGAGCCACACACTACACCCACTGGTTTCATCCCCTGACCGACGGCACAGCCGAAAAACATGACGGATTTATCGATTTCGGGGATTACGGTGTTGTGCAGAATTTCTCCGGTGAATTGCTGGTGCAGCAGGAACCTGATGCTTCCAGTTTCCCCAGCGGCGGCATACGCAACACCTTCGAAGCCCGGGGTTATACGGCCTGGGATGTTTCCTCTCCTGCCTTTCTGATAGGAACCACCCTTTGTATTCCGACGGTTTTTGTCTCATACACCGGCGAAGCCCT
Organism: Bacteroidales bacterium; assembly: GCA_021157415.1. Lineage (GTDB taxonomy): Bacteria > Bacteroidota > Bacteroidia > Bacteroidales > VadinHA17 > DRPN01. The sequence goes on from JAGGWN010000123.1 coordinate 60,838, forward strand.
GGATTATAAAGCTCCCTTGCTCCGTACCCTCAGCATCCTGGACAAAGCAGCTGTGGATGTCTGTCATTATTTTGACAAAAATGTCAATAAGGTTTTTGCCACCCTGGGATGGGAACAGGAATATTTTCTGATTGACGATGCCTTTTTCAACGCCCGTCCCGACCTGATCCTCACCGGAAGAACGCTGGTGGGACACCAGTCCTCCAAAGATCAGCAGCTGGACGACCATTATTTCAGCTCTATCCCTGAAAGGGTAAAAGCTTTTATGGAAGATTTTGAAATTGAGGCTTACAAACTGGGGATTCCCGTAAAAACACGTCACAATGAAGTAGCCCCTAACCAGTACGAATGCGCCCCCATCTTCGAAGAAGCAAACCTGGCCAATGATCATAACCAGATCATCATGGACCTGATGAAAAGAGTGGCACGCCATCATAACTTCAGGATCCTTTTCCATGAAAAGCCCTTTGCCGGCATCAATGGTTCCGGGAAGCACAACAACTGGTCCCTCGCTACAGACACGGGAGTCAACCTGTTATCGCCGGGGAAAAATCCTATGGGAAACTTGCAATTCCTGACTTTCCTGATAAATGTTATCAAAAGTGTGCATGATAACCAGGACATTTTGAGAGCTTCCATTCTTACTGCCGGCAACTCCCATCGCCTGGGTGCCAACGAAGCACCTCCCGCCATTCTCTCTATTTTCCTGGGCACAACCCTTTCAAAAATCCTGGTTGACCTCGAGCAAAATGTCCCCAACAACAAAATGACACCGGAAGAAAAAACAGAACTGAAACTGGGTATTGGGAAAATACCGGAAATATTGCTGGACAACACCGACAGGAACAGAACATCTCCGTTTGCCTTTACCGGAAACAGGTTTGAATTCCGTGCTGTCGGTTCCAGTGCCAACTGTGCCGCTTCGATGATTGTTCTGAACGGGGCCCTGGCTTATCAACTGAAAGCATTCAAAAAAGAAGTGGATAGTCTGATCGAAAAACACAATCTTAAAAAGGATGAAGCCATTTTCAAGGTACTCAGAAAATATATTTCAGACTCAAAAAAGATTCTTTTCGAGGGAGACAATTATAGTGCAGGGTGGAAAAAAGAAGCCGAAAAACGCGGGTTGAGCAACATCACCAGCGTACCTGAATCTCTGGCCAAGTATCTGACTCCGCAGGCTAAGAAAGTGCTTATTGATAATGGAATCTTTGATGAACGGGAACTGGAAGGTCGTGTTGAAGTGGAGTATGAAAAATTCACCAAAAAGATTCAGATCGAAGCCCGTGTACTCGGAGATCTGGTTATCAACCACATCGTCCCTACAGCCGTACAATATCAGAACAAACTGATCGAAAATGTAAAAGGGTTGAAAGACCTTTTTACAGAAAAAGAATTTAAAGAACAGGCCAGTCACCGGCTCGGAATCATCAAGGATATCTCCAAACACGTTTCAATTATTAAAAGCAAGGTTACCGAAATGGTCAACGCCCGAAAAGTTGCCAATAAAATTGAAGATGAAGTGGAAAAAGCATTTGCGTATAACAAAACGGTAAGGCCTTATCTGGATGAGATCCGGTATCATGTTGATAAACTTGAGCTGATCATAGACGACGAGCTGTGGCCTTTGCCGAAATACCGCGAAATACTATTTACCAGATAAAAAATAACAGCCGGTAAGCACAGTCCGTAGCTGTTGGTTTTATGGTTAGTAAGAAAAGTTGTTCCGGAAATCCGGAACAACTTTTTTTGCCCCGAAAAAATATTTACATTTATAACCTCGTTGTAAGGCTATATTATGAGAACTTTTGCTTTTATACTGATAACTCTTTTCCTCGGCCTCCCGGGAGTGTACGGGCAGAAAAAGAAAATGGCCAAAGCCGAAGAAGCTTTAAAAGCCGGAGAATATTATGATGCCATCGATTTATTCAAAGATGCGTATTCATCTATCAAAAACAAAGAGGTCAAAACCGAGGTAGTCTTCAAGATAGCAGAATGTTACAGGCTGATCGACGAACCTGACAAAGCCGAGCTCTGGTATAAAAAAGCCATCAGTAAAGGCTATCCCGATCCTACGGCAATTCTTTTTTATGCCCAGCAGTTGATGAAAAACGGAAAATATGAACAGGCCATCGAGGAATTTAATAAGTACAAGCAACTCGTCCCCAATGATCCCCGCAGCAACGAAGGAATCAAGTCCTGTGATCAGGCCCTGAAATGGATGGATCAACCTACAGGGTATAGGATTGAGGAAATGCGTTTTTTTAATTCACGTTTCAGTGATTATTCTCCGGCATACGCCCGTGATGACTATCAGGTGGTCTATTTTACTTCATCCCGTGACGAAGCTACCGGAAATAAAATCCATGGCGCTACCGGACAAAACTTTTCAGATATTTTCATTTCCAAACGTGACAGGAAAGGGAAATGGAGCACGCCGGTCCCTTTGGAAGGGCCTGTCAATACCCCCTTTGAAGAAGGAACCCCTTCTCTCACTTCCGATTACAACACCATGTTCTTTACCCGTTGTGAAATGGATAAGCACCGGAAGCTGGGATGCCGGATTATGGTTTCTAAAAAAAACGGGGAAGAATGGGGGAAACCCGAAGATCTGAAACTGGTGCCGGACAGTCTGACGGAGGCTCATCCTGCCATTTCTTCCGACGGTCTGACACTCTTTTTTGTCTCGGATAAACCCGGAGGTTTTGGGAAAAAAGACATCTGGAAAGTTACACGGGGAAGCGAAGGTGATGCATGGAGCGAACCGGAAAACCTGGGACCGGATATCAATACGGATGGAAATGAGATGTTTCCCTATGTCGATCATAACGGAACACTGTATTTTGCTTCTGACGGCTGGCCGGGGATGGGTGGACTGGATATTTTCAGGGCCAAACAAAACGATAACGGCCGTTGGAAAGTGGAAAACCTGAAATATCCCATCAATTCCCCTGCCGATGATTTTGGTCTTATCCTGCAAGACAAGGAAATAAAAGGCTTTTTCTCCTCCTCACGCAAAGGAAGAACGCGGGATGATATCTATGCTTTTGTCCTGCCTCCCCTGAAGTTCAGTATTCTGGGGACAGTACGTAACCTGCAAACCGACGAGGTCATTCCTTATAGCCGAATCAAAATGATCGGTAGCGACGGAACCATCCTGCAGGATAGCACCAATGCAAAGGGAACCTTTCATTTTATGCTTAAACCCAATACCGACTATATCTTCATTGCTTCCAAAGAAGGCTATCTGAACGGAAAAAGCAAGGAAACCACCAAAGGCCTGAAAAAAAGTTCGGAACTCAGAACCACCGTACAACTGGCCTCTATTGCCAAACCTATTGAGATTCCCAATATCTATTATGATTTCGGCAAATGGGATCTGCGACCTGAGTCCATGGTTGCCCTGGATCACCTGGTGGAAATCCTGAATGATAACCCCAATATCGTTATTGAACTGAGATCCCACACCGACTCCAGGGCAACGGAAGCGTATAACCTGGATCTCTCTCAGAAACGAGCCCAGGCTGTCGTAGATTATCTTATCCGTAAAGGCATTGATCCGAAACGATTAATCGCCAAAGGGTATGGAGAATCTATGCCTAAGGTGGTAGATAATAAACTGGCACAACAATATCCTTTTCTGAAAGAGGGAACCCTGCTGGATGATAAATTTATCAATGCGCTGTCGGACGTGAATCAGAAAGAGATATGCCACCAGATCAACCGTCGTACCGAATTCCAGGTGTTGCGTACGGATTTCCCGACACAGGAGAAAGCCAATAAAAAGTAGTTATGGGCGCTGATTCATCGAGATATGCCCGCCGGGGAGTGTCCTCGCAGAAAGAAGATGTGCATGCTGCTATACGACAGGTGGATAAGGGCCTATCCCCCGGGGCTTTCTGCAAAATCATCCCGGATCTGCTGGCCGGAGATAAAGAATGGTGTACCATTATGCATGCCGACGGTGCCGGCACCAAATCGGTACTGGCTTATCTTTACTGGAGAGAAACCGGCGATCTTTCAGTATGGGAAGGGATTGCACAGGATGCTTTGGTGATGAACATCGATGACTTACTGTGCGTGGGAGCCACAGACAACATCCTGGTATCTTCAACCATCGGTCGCAACAAGTCCCGGATCCCGGGAGAGGTGATCGCTACCCTTATCAACGGAACGGAAAAATTTCTGACTTTCCTCCGCGAACAGGGAATACAGGCTTACTCCACCGGAGGTGAAACGGCAGATGTCGGAGATATTGTCAGAACCATCATCGTTGACTCAACGGTCACTTCCCGCATGAAAAGAACAGAGGTGATCACCAACGACCGCATTGCCCCCGGGGATGTGATCGTAGGACTGGCTTCGTACGGGCAGGCTTCCTACGAAAAAGAATACAACAGTGGCATCGGCAGCAACGGACTCACCTCGGCCCGTCATGATCTCTTCTTTCATGCTCTGGCAAAAAAATATCCCGAAGCCTGGGATCCTGCCATCCCCGAAAATCTTGTTTATTCCGGGAAATATGCCCTTACCGACCCTACCGAAGTGCAAGGCATGGATATGGGGAAACTGGTTCTTTCCCCCACAAGGACTTACGCTCCGGTAATCCGCGAAATACTCGGACTTTTCCGGAAAGATATTCATGGAATGATCCATTGTACGGGAGGCGGACAAACAAAAATACTCCATTTCATTGATCGGTTGCACATCGTTAAAGAGAATCTGTTCCCGGTTCCGCCGGTGTTCAGATACATCCGGCAAAGCAGCGGAACAGACTGGAAAGAAATGTACCAGGTATTCAACATGGGTCACCGGATGGAGCTCTATGTTCCACCCATCCTGGCCAGGGAGATTATCCGCATCGCAGACACCCGGCATATAGAAGCCCGGATCGTTGGACGAGTCGAAAAATCGGATCGTCGCCGATTGACACTGGTCACCGGAAACGGCACCTTCGAATACTAGCTCCCTTTTGGCAGCAGTCCTGAAAAAACCCTGTTTATTTCTTACCTTTGTATCCTGAAAAAAGAAAGTCATCATTATGAGTAAGAACCTGATTCTCGAAAAACTGGAAGGTGTCAAAGAACGGTTTGATAACGTGTCAAGCGAACTGTCCGATCCGGCGGTCATGTCAGATATGAAGCGCTATATCCAACTAAACAAGGAATACAAGGAACTTGAGCCGATCATCAATGCCTATAAGGAATATAAGGAACTTTTAAGCAACATTGATACGGCCAAACAAATGTTGTCGGAAGAAAAAGATGAAGAGATGCGGGAGATGGCCCGGCAGGAACTGGACGAATGGCAGTCGAAAACAGAACCTCTCGAAGAAAAAATAAAATTACTGCTGGTCCCGGTGGATCCGCAGGATAAAAAAGATGCAATTGTTGAAATACGTGCCGGTACAGGCGGGGACGAAGCCAGTATTTTCGCAGGCGATCTGTTTCGCATGTATTCGAAGTTTGCCGAAAACAAAGGCTGGAAAATTGAGATTAACCGTTTCACGGAGGGTACCTCCGGAGGATATAAAGAGATTGTGTTCACACTCAGGGGAGACGGAGTATATGGAATTATGAAATACGAATCAGGCGTGCACCGTGTACAGCGGGTACCTCAGACTGAGACGCAGGGTAGGGTGCATACCTCTGCTGCCACGGTAGCAGTATTGCCCGAAGCCGACGATTTTGACATAGAGATCAAACCGGAAGATGTCCGGAAAGACACTTACTGTTCTTCGGGACCCGGCGGACAATCGGTCAATACTACCTATTCTGCCATACGCCTTACTCACGTCCCTACCGGTATCGTTGTGACCTGCCAGGATGAAAAATCCCAGCTGAAGAACCTGGATAAAGCCATGTCCGAGTTGCGTACCCGTTTGTACAACCTGGAGTATCAGAAATATCTGGACGAGATCGCGTCCAAAAGAAGAACGATGGTCTCCACCGGCGACCGCTCAGCGAAGATCCGTACCTACAATTACCCACAAGGGCGGGTGACCGACCACAGGATCAACCTTACATTATATAACCTGCAATCTGTCCTGAACGGAGATATCCAGGAACTGATCGACAAACTGCAAATGGCAGAAAATGCAGAGAGACTGAAAGAAAATGAAATATAATTCCTGCTGTCGTATTTCCACTTTTTTACATTGTAATATTTTACCAAAAGAAAAAAATCATTACCTTGTGAAGCCAATCAATTAAAAAACCTTATGCCATGAAACGATCTTTTTTTGTTATCTTACTGTTGACCGGAATAGTTATGACTGCCGGTATGAGTGCCTGCAAATCCAAAAACTCCAAAAAGAGTGAAAGTGAAAAAGCCGTAACCTCAACCCTTACCCCTGAAAAACTGGGTTGGAAACTGGGGGTTCAGTGCTGGACTTTCAAAGAGTACACTTTTGCGGAAGCCCTGCAAAAAATCAAACAACTGGGCTTAAAATATGTTGAAATGTTTCCCGGACAAAAAATCGGAGGAGGTTACGAAGGTACCACCAATTTTACTGCCGATGCCGATGCACGGGCTGCCATGAAAAAACTGCTGCAGGAGAATGACCTGACACTGGTCAATTACGGGGTAATACATGGGAAAAACGACGAAGAATGGAAACAGATCTTTGACTTTGCCAAAGACATGGGGATACAGACCCTTACCGCCGAACCCACCCCAGACCAGTTGGACTATGTGGAAACACTGTGCGATGAGTACGGGATTAACATCGCCATTCACAACCATCCCAAACCCTCCTTTTACTGGAGCCCCGACACAGTACTGAAATATGTGGATGGCCGTTCCAAAAGAATCGGAGCCTGTGCCGACGTAGGACATTGGGTTCGTTCAGGTCTCGATCCGGTGGAATGTCTGAAAAAACTGAATGGACGTATCATCTCATTACACTTCAAGGACCTCAACGAAAAATCCAGAGAGGCCCATGATGTTCCCTGGGGAACAGGCATATCCAATGTACCGTCCATGTTGAAGGTTTTGAAAGATCAGGGGTTCAAAGGGGTTTTCAGTATCGAGTATGAATACCACTGGAAAACATCTGTGCCCGAGCTGGAAGAATCTATCAAAAAGTTCAACAAGTTTGTCTCGGAACTCTGATTCCTGAAAAAGCTTCCGGATGAACCGTGATGCGTTATTTGATCATATACGCAGGAAAAAAAGTTTTTTGTGTATAGGACTTGATACGGATATATCAAAGATCCCGGCACATCTGCTTAAAGAAGAAGATCCGGTATTTACCTTTAACAGGCAAATCATCGAGGCCACCCATTCTTTTGCCATAGCCTATAAGCCGAATGTGGCCTTCTATGAAGTAACCGGGGATTCCGGATGGCAGTCGTTGAAGAAAACCATTGATTACATCCGGAAAACGGATTCTTCGATTTTTATTATTGCAGATGCCAAACGAGGTGATATCGGAAATACATCGCGCCTGTATGCCCGTGCTTTTTTTGAAACCCTCGGCGCAGACGCACTCACCGTAGCTCCATACATGGGCCATGATTCCGTGCTGCCTTTTCTGAAATACAAAGACAAATGGGTGATCCTGCTGGCACTCACTTCCAACGCCGGGGCAGAGGATTTTCAGTTTTTTTTCAGTGAAAAAGAACAAAAGTTTCTGTACCAGAAGATTTTACAGGAAGCCGGCACATGGGCTTCTCCCGATAACCTGATGTTCGTGACAGGAGCCACACGGGCGGAGAAGCTGAGCGACGTCCGGCAATGGGTACCGGATCATTTTCTGCTGGTTCCCGGCGTAGGGGCACAGGGGGGCAATCTGGAAGAAGTGGCCCGTTATGGCATGAACGACCGGTGCGGATTGCTGGTAAACTCTTCCCGGGGCATTATCTATGCGGGAAAAGACAAGAATTTTGCCCGGGATGCAGCACGGGAAGCACACGCTCTACAGCAAATGATGGAACACCTCCTGACACAAAAAGGAATACTATGATCTTATCCTAACTTTCTTGAAAGAAGCACTATTACATTTTATCTGGCACCAGCAACTGTACGACCCTGAAAAACTGATCACCGCTGAGGGAGACCCGGTGAAAGTGCTCTCGCCGGGTCGCCCCAACAGAGATGAAGGCCCTGATTTCCTGGAAGCCAGAATCAGGATCGGACACATGGTGTGGGCCGGAAACGTGGAGATCCATAAAAAAGCATCCGACTGGTTTCGGCACGGTCATTTTCATGATCCCTTATATGATTCTGTCATCCTGCATGTGGTAGCGCAAAATGACAATCCTGTCACCCGTTCGAATGGAGAAACGATCCCCGTGACCGAACTTTCTTTTGATCCGGCCTTGGAGGATAATTATGAACTCCTGATGAAAAAACGCAGCTGGATAGCCTGTAACGATCATCTTCATCGTATCGACCCGTTCGTGATTAAACACTGGCTGGGAAGCCTGGTGATCGAGAGACTTGAAAAGCATACTGCAGAAATACAAAAGGAACTGGAAGAAACCGGCAATAACTGGGAAGAAGTGTTATATCGTTTTCTGGCTAAGGGGTTCGGACTAAAAGTAAATGCCCGGCCTTTTTATCTTATGGCCCGCTCCCTGCCCCTGAAATATCTCGCCAAACACCGTGACAACCTGATGCAGGTGGAAGCCATGCTGTTCGGGCAGGCAGGATTGCTGGATACCAATCTGTTCGGCGACGAGTATTATGAGACATTGAAAAAAGAATACCACTACCTGCAAAAAAAATTTTCACTGACTCCCGTCGCCGGCCCTTACTGGCGGCAGATGCGCATGCGTCCTTCTTCTTTCCCAACCATCCGTATTGCAGAATTTGCCCGTTTTATACACCAGCATGAACATGTTTTTTCCCGGGTAATGCAAAAACCCTCACTTGCCGGGTTGGAATCCTTGTTCAACATCACTCTGGACGGATACTGGGACACACATTATCTTTTCAACAAACCTGCCAAAAAACAAAAAAAGAGTTTCGGAAAACAGGCTTTCCGGACGTTATTGATCAATGTGATTATCCCTTTTTATTTCATCCATGGGAAGATCACCGGAAATGACGAGTTCAGGGAGAAAGCACTGGATATACTTGAAAAACTGCCTGCCGAGAAAAACCGGATCATCCGTCTTTGGGAAGAAACCGGCATCCATGCAGACAATGCTTTTTACTCGCAGGCCTTACTGCAACTGAAAAATGCTTATTGCAATCCGGGACGTTGTCTCGAATGTCGGATCGGCATGAAAGTCATGACCCTGAACCTTCCCCGGTAAAACATGCCCGGGCAAAGTACAACCGGACAGGCAACTCCTCCTTTTAACATACCACAGGAACTGTATTCTTTTTGACTCATTGACCTTTCTTTTAACTATATTTGCATCAACAGTTCTTTTGATAACGTATCCCGTCAGACATCAATGCACAGATCGTTTGTTACATCCGAAACAACAAGTAGCAAGTTATCCATACGCCTGGCTGTTATTCTGCTGGTCACCCTGGTCACTCTCGGGATATCCGGCTATATGATCCTGGAAGGCTATTCTTTTATTGACGCCTTCTACATGACTATAATCACGATCTCAACGGTCGGCTTTAGGGAAATTCGAACCCTTACAGAATCCGGTAAAACTTTTACGATCTTATTGATCATACTCAGCCTTGGGACATTCGTCTTTGCAATATCCAACCTGACACGTTATCTGCTGGAAGGTATTTTCAGAAACACCTTTTATTTAAAAAGAATCAAAAATAAAATCAAAAAATTGGAAAATCATACTATTTTATGCGGATATGGCCGGAACGGCAGACAGTCCGCCAAAGAACTCTCTGATCACGGAAGAGATTTTGTGATCATTGAAAACAACCCGCTGCATCTTGAAGATCTGGAAGATGAACATAGCTTTCTGTTTATTGAAGGAGATGCCACCCAGGAGGAAACACTTCTGGAAGCAGGGGTGGAAAAGGCAGGAGCCCTCATAACCACCCTGCCCAACGATGCAGACAACCTCCTGATCGTTATTACAGCCCGGCAGTTTAATCCCGGCATGACGGTTATCAGCAGGGCTTCTGACGAAAAAACCGAAAAAAAACTGAAACGCGCCGGAGCTACCAACGTGATCATGTCGGACAAGCTCGGCGGCCAAAGGATGGCCAAGCTGGTAGTACAGCCGGATGTGGTGGAGTTTTTGGAAAAGATCATGCTGCAGAGTTCATCCGACGTCAACCTGGAAGAGATCTCCTGTGAGAAAATGTGCGATCTGTTTAATCATAAATCCATCAGGGATCTGGGTATTCGGAATAAATCCGGAGCCAATATTATCGGCATGAAGAAAAAAGGGGATTACCTCTTTAATCCTGACCCCGATGTGCTTCTGGACAAATCCGATAAACTGTTCGTGCTGGGCAAACCTGACCAGATTGCTCTGATGAAAAAACTTTTGCAGAAAGGAGAAATATGAGTACGGGGAGATCCGTACAAATTCTTGTTTTTCAAATAAACTGAATAAAATTTATCCGTGGTGTTGGTTTAATTAAAAAAAACCGTAATTTTGCAAATCTTTTAGTTAGGGTCTATAAATTGTTTAACCAGCAGTAACAGCATTATGTATTTAACGGCAGAAAAGAAAAAAGAGTTTTTCGGAAAGTACGGAAAGTCGGCGGAGGATACCGGCTCAATAGAAGCACAGATTGCCCTGTTTACTTACAGGATTGCGCATTTGACAGAGCATCTGAAAATGAACAAAAAAGATTATTCCACACAACGAGCATTGCTTAAACTTGTCGGGAAACGCCGCAGGCTGCTTGATTACCTGAAACAAAGGGATATCGAACGCTACAGGAGCATCATCAAGGATCTTAAGATCAGAAAATAAACAAAGGGGAGGCAATTGATACCGATTGCCTCTTTTTGTATTGTATATAATCAACCATGATTTAATCTATTTATCACAATGTCTAATATTTATACAAAAACAATCGATCTGGGTGACGGCCGTGAGATTGTTTTGGAAACAGGAAAACTTGCCAGACAGGCAGATGGTTCCGTCTTATTGAAAATGGGACGTACCATGTTATTAGCTACCGTCGTATCCGCTAAAGAAGCCAGAGAAGATGTGGATTTTATGCCTCTCTCTGTCGATTACAAAGAAAAATTTGCCAGCCTGGGACGTATCCCCGGTGGCTTTATGAAAAGAGAAGCACGTCCCTCCGACTACGAAATTCTGGTAGCCCGTCTTGTAGACCGGGTATTAAGACCGCTGTTTCCGGAAGATTACCATGCAGACACTTTTGTCAACATCAATCTTATCTCGGCGGATAAAGACACCGTGCCTGATGCACTGGCCGGACTGGCTGCCTCTGCTGCCTTGGCTGTCTCGGACGTGCCTATTCAGGAACCTATCTCTGAAGTCCGGGTGGGCAGACTTAACGGTGAACTCATTATCAATCCTTCCTTCTCCCAGCTGGAAGAAGGTGATATTGATATTATTGTCGGTGCTACCAAAGACAATATTATGATGGTGGAGGGAGAAATGAAAGAAGTTTCCGAAGGGGAAATGCTTGAAGCCATGAAATTTGCACATGAGGCTATTAAAAAACAATGTCAGGCCCAGGAAGAAATGATGAAGGATCTGAAAATCATCAAGAGGGACTATACCGGAGATGTCGAAGACGAAGCCCTGAAACAAAAAGTGATAAAAGAGACCTATGATAAGGTTTATACCATCGCAAAACAGGGCATACCGGATAAACATAAACGATCCGAAGAATTTGACCGGGTCAGGGAAGAATTTCTGTCTCAATACAGTGAAGAAGAACGTGAAGAAGTGGAATCGCTGGTAAAACGATATTTCCATGATGTCCACAAAGAGGCCGTCCGCCGTCTGATTCTGGATGAGAGTGTACGGCTGGACGGTCGGAAGCTGGATGAAATAAGACCGGTCTCATGCGAAGTGGATTTTCTGCCTGCAGCCCATGGTTCGGCACTTTTTACAAGAGGCGAAACCCAGTCGCTTACTACCGTAACCCTGGGCACCAAGCTGGATGAAAAGATCATTGATGAAGTTTTGGTACAGGGCACCGAAAAATTTGTCCTGCATTATAATTTTCCGCCGTTTTCTACCGGCGATGCCCGGCCTAACAGAGGGGTAAGCCGCCGCGAAGTAGGACATGGCAACCTGGCCCACCGCGCCCTGAAAAACATGTTGCCTCCGGAAAGTGAAGTCCCTTACGCCATACGGGTGGTATCTGACATCCTCGAATCCAACGGATCTTCTTCTATGGCTACCGTATGTGCCGGAACACTGGCCCTGATGGACGCCGGAATCCAGATCAAAAAACCGGTTTCGGGGATTGCCATGGGCCTGATTACAGACAAAGACAGTGATAAATATGCAGTGCTGTCAGACATCCTGGGCGATGAAGATCACCTCGGCGACATGGACTTCAAGGTTACCGGTACCCGTGACGGCATCACGGCTACCCAGATGGACATCAAGGTGGACGGCCTTTCTTATGAAATTCTGGAGAAAGCACTGGACCAGGCTAAAAGAGGAAGAATGCACATCCTGGACATCATGGAGCAAACCATTGATAAACCCAGACCCGATCTGAAACCACACGCCCCCAGAATTATCCAAATGACGATCCCGAAAGAAATGATCGGTCCGCTGATCGGCCCCGGGGGGAAAATCGTTCAGGAAATACAGCGCGAAACCAATACGACAATCGTGATTGAAGAGATCAGCGATGTGGGAGTGGTGGATATCTACGGAGAAAATAAAGAAGCCATTGATAATGCGGTAAAAAGAGTTAACGACATTGTCGCCCTGCCTGAAGTGGGCGCTACCTATAAAGGGATTGTAAAATCTATTGTTCCTTTTGGCGCTTTTGTTGAAATCATGCCCGGGAAAGAGGGCCTTTTACATATCTCCGAAATCGCATGGAAAAGAATCAATGATGTTAATGATGTATTGAAAGAAGGGGAGGAAATTGAAGTTAAATTGATCGGCCAGGATGAGAAAAACGGGAAAATGAAACTTTCCATGCGAGCCCTTCAGCCCAAACCCGAAAATTATGAAGAAGAACACAGAAGACAGCGCCCCCACAGAGATCACCGGGACAATCGCGATTATCGCGATCGCAGAAAGCCCTACGGATCTTCTCACCGGCACGATAACCCGAAAGATTCTGAGTGATTTTCCCGAATGATACCAAAAAGGTCATGAGATTTCATGACCTTTTTTTGTATCTTTCAACCCCTTTTATCACATTTCCGTTAAAATGGAGAAACGTTCAGACAAAATGAGACCGGGTTTTCGGAACATGAAGTTTCCCGGAATGAAAGCAAGGCTTTTGCGTCTGGACCGATTTCTGCAGATGACGGATAACCTGGACCACCAGCCTTATTGCCCTGAATGCCGGTCATTGGCCGAAGAAGCAGAACATCTCTCAAGGCAAACCATACAAACGGAAAAAGACTTCCAACAATTTGAAATACAGTACATGAATCTTTTCGGAAAGATCAATGATCATCTGAAAATATCTCATGGGTACCGTATCCCTAATTATTTTATTTCTCTCTATACCCTGCTTTATACCATTGTGGGCATACTGGCGGGACTGTTTGTCGTTTATCTGGGACGCATCGGCAATTTCGGAAAATGGAGCTATGAAATAGGAGGGCTGCTCGGTTTTGTCACCGGCCTTGCCATCGGGAGAATAGCAGGACATCGCAAAGACAAACAAATGAAAATTGAACACAAGAACCTGTATTGAAAAAACACTTTAAAAAAGATAAAAAGTGGTCCGTACAACAATATCTTTATCAATTAAAAACAATAATACAGATGAAACCAAATTTTTTGATTTTATTACTCTTTGCAGGACTTATTATAGGTGCTGCTGCCTGCAATTCTGGACGCATTCATTATCCCGTAACCAAAACAGTAAACCAGGTGGATGACTATTTCGGGGTCAAGGTTCAGGATCCGTATCGCTGGCTGGAAAACGACACCTCAAAAGAAACAGAAGCTTGGGTTAAGGCAGAGAACCGTATTACCTTTGCCTATCTGGACAAGATTCCCTTCAGGGGAAAAATAAAAAAACGACTGGAAGAGTTGTGGGATTACCCAAAAATGTCTTCCCTGTGGAAAGAAGGAGGGTATTATTTCTTTGCCAAAAACAGCGGAATGCAAAACCAGAGTGTTTACTACATCCTGAAAGACCTGAAAAGTGAACCACAGGTGATCCTCGACCCCAATAAGTTATCCGTTGACGGGACGGTAGCGTTGAGCAATTTTTCCGTTTCCAAAGACGGGAAATATCTGGGTTACGGTATTTCCCGCAGCGGCTCTGACTGGCAGGAATTTTTTATCAGGGACATTCAAACAAAAAAAGACCTGCCCGATCACCTGAAATGGATCAAATTTTCGGGCCTGGCATGGCATGGGGAGGGTTTTTATTACAGCCGGTATGCCAAACCTGTCCAAGGACAGGAGTTGATAGCTTCTAACCGCAACAGCAAGGTGTATTTTCACAAGACAGGTACTCCCCAGAAAGAAGACCGGCTGATCTATGAGGATCCTGAACATCCCGACTGGAGCTTTTCACCTGACGTCACCGATGACCAACATTATCTGATCCTTTCCGTTACCCGATCCACCAGCGGGAATGCCCTGTATCTAAAAGATCTTACACAAAAAAACGCTCCGCTGGTTAAAGTGGTTGAGAACTTTGACCATGATTACTGGGTGGTTGATCATACCGGCAACCGGCTGTTGATCATGACCAATGATCAGGCTCCCCGCTACAAACTTATTGCCTTAAAAGATAATGACCTGAATATGGATCATGCCGTGGTGGTCTTGCCGGAAAATGAAAAGGAAGTGCTCACCGGTGTTGTTTTGGGAGGAGATAAGCTGATTGCAGAATATCTCAAAAATGCACATTCCGTGTTAAATATTTATGACCAACAGGGACAGTTTCTCCATGAGGTCTCCCTGCCGGGGATAGGTTCGGTAGCGGGTTTTCATGCCAGGCCGGGAGAGAATCTGGCTTTCTATACGTTTACTTCCTTTACCTTCCCCTCGGTGGTTTATAAATATGATATTGCCAACAACCGCTCGGAAGTTTACTTCAAACCGGACATTGACTTTGATTTCGATAATTATGTAACCAAACAGGTCTTTTATTACAGCAAAGACAGCACACGTATTCCCATGTTTATCGTTCATCGCAAAGGCCTTAAAATGAACGGGAAAAATCCCACACTTCTTTACGGCTATGGTGGATTTAACATTAATCTTACCCCGTCTTTCAGGATCTCCCGGCTGATCTGGCTGGAAAACGGAGGTGTATATGCCATGGCCAATCTGCGGGGTGGAGGAGAATACGGAGAAAAATGGCACCAGGCCGGTACAAAAATGCATAAACAAAATGTATTTGACGATTTCATCTATGCGGCCAAGTACCTGATCCATGAAAAATACACCTCTCCCGCTCACCTGGCCATCCAGGGGGGATCCAACGGAGGGCTGCTGATAGGCGCTGTCGTTAACCAGGCACCGGAATTGTTCCGGGTAGCCCTGCCGGCTGTCGGTGTGATGGACATGTTGCGATATCATAAGTTTACCATAGGTCGTTACTGGGCATCCGATTACGGTACCAGCGAAGACAGTAAAGAGATGTTCGAATACCTGTACCACTACTCTCCCCTGCATAACATCAGGGCAGGAAAACCCTACCCGGCCATGATGATCACTACGGCCGACCATGATGACAGAGTGGTCCCGGCCCATAGTTTCAAATATGCAGCTACCTTGCAGGCTACCTACAAAGGGAATAATCCCATACTTATCCGGGTCGAAACAAAAGCAGGCCACGGAGGAGGCAAACCTACCGCCAAACAGATCGAAGAAGCTGCCGATCTATACGCTTTTGCCTTTTATAATATCGGAATAACCCCGAAATATTAATCTCAACACTCTTTCCCTTTTTTCCTGCATGAAGAAAATAAAGTATGCTTACATAGTAATCGAAGGAAACATCGGGGCCGGGAAGACCTCTCTGGCTTCTATGATCGCGAAGGATTACAGGGCTCGCCTTATCCTGGAACAATTTTCCGACAATCCTTTCCTGGCAAAATTCTATGCACAACCCGAGAGATATGCTTTCCCCCTGGAAATGTCATTCCTGGCAGAAAGATATAATCAGTTAAAACACGAACTGGCCCAGCCCGAATTGTTTACCAGCTTCACCATCGCTGACTATTATTTTTCCAAATCCCTGATTTTTGCTCAAAACAACCTGGGCAGGGATGAGTACATCCTGTATCAACAGATATTTTCCATTATTTACGATACACTTCCACGTCCTGACCTTTATGTGTACCTGCATGTTTCTATCGAACGCCTGCTTAAAAATATTGCACTGCGAGGCAGGGATTATGAAAAAAACATACATGCTGAATACCTTGAAAAGATCCAAAATGGCTATTTCAGGTTTATGCGTCAGGAAAAGGACATCTCGTTTCTGGTAATAGATATTGACAACATCGATTTTGTAAAAAACCTTGAGGATTACAAGAAGCTAACCCATTTGATCTTTTCAGGGAACTATCCCCCTGGGATAACACAAATACTAATTTGATTGCACCCTCTCCAAAACCCCTAAATGCAGTTATTTCCTCTTTTTACGCAAAAATATCAAGGATTTTTTTTTTTTTTTTCAAAACTTCGTAGTTTTGTGATAGCATCTGAGAAGATTGTTAACATAACTCAAATAACACATTAATTATGAAAAGACTAATTTATGTATCTCTCGTGATTGCTACTGCTGCTGTTTTTAGCAGTTGTAGTGGTCTGAATAAAATGAAAAAAGAAGCCGGGAATATTAGCTATCAGGTTACCCCTAAAGTCCTGGAAGAACATGCCGGGCAGGTGAAAGTTGCCATTACCGGACAGTTTCCTGAAAAATATTTCAACAAAAAAGCCACAGTTACGGCCATCCCGGTTCTGATTTACAATGGTGGTGAAAAAGCTTATGCCCCTGTTACCTTGCAGGGAGAAAGCGTCGAAGCCAATAACAAAACCATCAGTTATTCCGGCGGTAAATTTTCCTACAACGGAGTAGTGGATTTCTCTGACAGCATGAGAATTTCTCATCTGGTATTGAGAGCCACAGCTTCTCTTAAAACCAAGTCTGTTGACTTCGAACCCGTTCCGCTGGCCGACGGGGTGATTGCTACCCCCACATTGGTGAAAAAAATGCCCCGGCCGACCTATATACCGGATCATTATCAAAGAGTTGTTCCCAAAACAGGCGAAGCCGATATCAACTTTGTAATCAACCGTTACAATATTCGCCGTTCGGAACTGAAAGCTGAAGATATTAAAAGCCTGTTTGGTTTTATCCAGCAACTGCCGGCAACGCCAAATCTGAAATATACCGGAAGCGAAATTCATGGTTATGCTTCTCCCGACGGACCTTACAAATTCAATGACAAACTCAGTAAGAAGCGTGCCGCCACAGTGGATAAATTCATGAAAAAAACATTAAAGTCCGGCAAGGTTTTGCCAAAAGGGGATGCAAAATTCACTGAACATTCTACTGCTGAAGACTGGGAAGGGTTTAAAAAACTGGTTGCCGCTTCAAACATGAAAGATAAAGATCTCATCCTGCGTGTTCTTTCCATGTACTCGGATCCAGATGTACGGGAAAAAGAGATTAAAAATATGGCAGAAGCTTATGATCAGTTGAAAAAAGATATTCTTCCCGAATTACGCCGTTCGGTCATTCGCGTCAATGCTGACCTGATCGGGTTGTCAGATGATGAAATCCTGAATTATATTGAAACCAAACCGGACACCGTTTCCCTCGAAGCTATGCTGCATGCTGCCGGTCTTGTGAAAGATCTTGATAAAAAGCTGAAATATTACCAAATGGCTTTCGACAAAGAACCCCGGTGCATCCGTGCCATCAACAATGTCGGAGCCGTTTATCTCCAGAAAGGCGATATAGCCAATGCCGAAAAAGCGTTCAAACAAGCCCAGGCATTAAAAGATATGGACCCGGTTAAAAGCAACCTCGGTTTTGTCGAGCTCATGAAAGGAAACCTTGATAAGGCATCTGAGTACTTTACTTCCATGCAGAAGCCTACCAAAGAGTCTAACTTCGGACTGGGAACCATTGCCATTATCAACGGAAAATATCAGGATGCTGTCAACTATTTCGGTACAGAACCTTCTTTCAATGCAGCACTGGCTAAATTACTCAATGGAGATGTACAAGGTGCCAAGAGTACACTGGACGCTATTGACCATACATGCAAATGGAAAGAGTATCTGAAAGCGGTCGTAAACGCCAGGTTAGGTGATGACAATGGTGTTTTTGAAAGCCTGAAAAAAGCCGTCGGAATGGATCCGAAACTGAAAGAAGAAGCAAAAACCGATATGGAATTTGCCAAATACTTTGAAAACGAACAATTTAAGGCCATAGTACAGTAAAAAATAAAATGCAATAAAAAAAAAGCGGCAATACGCCGCTTTTTTTTATACATATATATATAGATACGGTTACTCCTTTATCTTAAGATAAAAATCCCATAAAACGATCCCTGCACTTACGGATATATTGAAGGAATGTTTAGTGCCAAACTGAGGTATCTCAACACAATAGTCACTGATATCCACGATCTCCTGAGCAACGCCTTTTACCTCATGACCAAAAATCAGCGCATAGCGGCTGTTTCTGTCAGGCTGAAACTTATCAAGAGGGATGCTTCCTTCCGCCTGCTCAACGGATAGGATGGTATATCCCTCATTTCGGAGTTTACAGACAGCCTCAGCCGTATGCTCAAAATATTGCCAGGGCACCGATTCGGTAGCACCAAGGGCTGTTTTCCTTATTTCCCGGTGAGGAGGGCAAGCGGTTATCCCGCATAGAAACACCGCCTCGGCAAGAAACCCATCCGCAGTCCTGAAAACCGATCCGATATTGTGAAGGCTCCGGACATTGTCAAGGATTACGATTACCGGAAACTTATGTGCTTGCCGGTATTCTTCAATACTCTTTCGTCCAAGCTCCTCGTTTTTTAATTTTCTGAATGTTCCTTTTACCATATCCATGGATGCTTACTTGCAAAAATACGTATAAATATGTCATCCCGGACATTCTCTCCGGGCGGGAGCGAAAAAAGCCGATACGCTGAAAAACATATTTGATTTCTATTTGAAAAAAATTACTTTTGAAACTCATTTTTAAAATACATTCGATGAATATACATGAGTATCAAGGGAAAAATATTCTGAAAAGTTACGGGGTTGCCATCCAGGAGGGGATCGTAGCTGAAACCCCCGAAAAAGCAGTGGAAGCTGCCAAGGAACTCAGCAAGCATACCGGTACAAAGCTGTGGGTTATCAAGGCTCAGATCCATGCCGGCGGACGCGGCAAAGGAGGAGGCGTTAAACTGGCCAGGAACATTGATGACGTGAAAGCCCTGGCAAAAAAAATGATCGGGATGACCCTGGTCACTCACCAGACAGGCCCTGAAGGGAAAGTGGTACATAAGGTTCTGGTTGCTGAGGATGTTTACTACCCCGGCGAATCGAATATAAAAGAATACTATATGAGCGTGCTCTTAAATCGCCAGACCGGCAGGAATGTGATTATGTATTCCACCGAAGGTGGCATGGACATCGAAGCTGTAGCTGAAAAAACACCCCATCTGATCTTCAGGGAAGAAATTGACCCTGCCATCGGTCTGCTCGGGTTCCAAGCTCGCCGTATAGCCTTCAACCTGGGCCTGAGCGGAAAAGCTTTCAAAGAAATGGTGCGCTTTGTAAGTGCCCTGTACACTGCGTATGTAAAAACCGATAGCTCCCTGTTTGAGATAAACCCGGTACTCAAAACTTCCGATGACCGGATCCTGGCTGTCGATTGTAAAGTGAACCTGGATGACAATGCCCTGTTCCGCCATAAGGATTATATGGAACTCCGCGATCTGGCCGAAGAAGATCCCGCCGAGGTGGAAGCCAGCAAACACGATCTGAACTTTATTAAACTGGACGGCAATGTAGGATGTATGGTCAATGGTGCCGGCCTGGCCATGGCCACTATGGATATCATCAAACTCTCCGGTGGACAACCGGCCAATTTTCTGGATGTGGGAGGGACTGCCAATGCTGAAACAGTAGAAGCAGGCTTCCGTATTATCCTGAAAGACCCAAACGTTAAAGCAATCCTTATCAATATCTTCGGAGGGATCGTGCGTTGTGACCGCGTAGCCCAGGGAGTGGTAGATGCTTATCACTCCGTCGGAAACATTACCGTTCCGGTTATAGTCAGGTTGCAGGGAACCAACGCCGAAGAAGGCAAAAAACTGATTGATGACTCAGGATTGAAAGTTTATTCGGCGATTACACTTCAGGAAGCTGCTGATAAAGTGAAAGAACTGGTGGGATAAATAATTCCCGATAAACCTTAACAAAATCCTGCTTCCATAAGCAGGATTTTTGCTTTCCTTCTTATCTGTTTAATAACCCATGATCTTTATCTATCCTTTCTGAATACAGGCAATGTCATACACCTGGCCCCTCCTCCTCCCCTAGGCAATTCGGATCCGTCTATGGTGATCACACAACGTCTGTATTTCTCCGGTTCTTTTGCTCCGGCAGCTACCTCTTTGGCATCCATCACCTCAAAGCCATGACGACTCATTTCCTCGATGGTATAAACGTTCCTGGCATACCCCATAACACGTCCCGGAGCAAGTGCAAAAAAATTGGCGCCGCTGTGCCATTGCTCCCGTTCCTGTATCCAGATATCATTCTTCCCCCCGCAAAGCAAGGGCTTCATTTCCATACCCAACTCCTTCAGACCTTTTATCAGGTTATCAACATACCTTATGCCCGTAACTTTACCATTTCCTACCGAAATCATAACCGTCTGATACCGGGAGGGTTTCAGAATAATCGGTTCAAACACCATGCAATACTCCTGATCCAGCAACGTAAAAACCATATCCAGATGTATAAAAGACTCCGGCTGAGAAGGCAACTCCTGCACCAGCACATGAAACGGTTCCTTTCTGAATTTTCCTATTTCCTTAATAAGGCTGTCAATGGCATGCGTGGAAGTCCTTATACCATTCCCGATAATCAGGATATCTTCGCGGGCTACCAATACATCGCCTCCCTCAATACGCACATCTTTTCCTGACATCATACTACCGGAGACCAATTTTTCCTGATGAAAAAGAGGATGATGCCTAAAAATCAACTCCATAATAACCGACTCCCTGGAACGTACCGTTGTTGCCATCCTGCCGGTAAACAACCGGTCAAAAACAGTAAAGCCGGAATCACGGGTAAAAAACAGGTTATGCAAAGGTCTTAGCGCATAGCGGTCTTTACTTAAAAAGTGTGTGAGAGAATCATGCGGTTTCTTAACCCCTTCTATCAAACAGGATACCAGTTTCTCAGCACTTAGGTTCATCATGACCTCAATAAGTGTTTCTTCTGTCTCGCGCAAACAAGCTTCCCGGATGATATTCATCCTGATATTTTCATCCTGCAGCACCTCCGTCAGTAAGTCCCTCACTTCCAACACCTCGGCATATCTGGCGAGCACCCGGTAAAACGGTGCATATTCATCGCTGGCAATGGAATGGTTTAATATGTCGCTATACAGTAAACGCTCAGCATCCTGAGGAGTCATATCCTCAATCTCCGGCCCGGGAGTGTGTACCAATACCGTCACAAGCTGCCCGGTTTCCGAATAAATCCTTACTTTTTCTCTCCCTGCGGAGAAGGATCTTTTTTCAGATGTCTTTTGCATTCCCAATACGTATTTTCATGAAACAATATGCCACATACGTAAACCCGTTGTACTATAACGTCCTTACGACAAAACAAATAAGATATTATACGTAGATATTTTCTACTTTTTCATTACCAGTGTACCGGCAATCATATCATGCAACGCTTGTTTTTTTTCGGTAAGACCGGCCAGAACATAGCCGATGTACAGGGTCATATTGGAGATGATCTTACTGAAATATCTTGCCGTAGCTCTGCCAAAAGTAATCCGGTTTCCTTCCAAATCGGTCACAATTAAATTCAATGCCATTTTTCCAAGGGTCGCCTGTGCCCTGGAAGATTGCATAAAAGCAAAATATAACCATCCCAGCAGAAGATTGATCAGGACAATCAGCAAAACAAACCCAAATATCCCGGCTACTCCAAGAAATGTCAACCCTTCATTCAATGGGTTATTTTCCAGTTTGATCGCTGATAATATAATCCCGCCGATAAACGGCAGGGATAAGATAAAACCGGCAAACTGTAAAATAAAATAATCGATCAGGTAGGCCACAAACCGAAGCCAGAAACCTGCATACCGGAATTCCTTTTTGTTTTCTTCTGTTAAAGTTTCCATCTTTGTATCCATTATAATGTAATGACTATAACTTATTGACGAAATATACGAAATTTTAAGAACAGTTTCCATTTATTATATCAACTAAAATATCAGGTTCGCTTGAAACCAAAAAACATACTGTTTTTCATGGGTCTTTTTCTCGTCTCCGGATTATTGCTTCCGGCACAGAAAAATTTCCGTTCATCACATTTGTCAGCCGGGGCAGGTTCCGGAATTGTATTGTTGTTCGGTGATATCGGAAATATGGGAATAGGCAGCACCTTCCATCTCACCGGCACTTACGCTTGGAATGAATGGGCTTTCAGAATCTCTTTTTTATACGGAACCGTCTCGGACAGCGATGAAGGAACGGCTAATTCCAGCCGCAATTATGCCTATCGGTCTACGCTGTGGCAGCCTTCCGTTCAGGCTGTTTATTCTTTTTTTGTCGATAAACACAGAGGTTATAACAAAAAAAAGCTGGTAAGATACTGGGACCGCTGGCGGGTAGACGTGATAGGAGGCCTCTCCTTTCCGTATGCTGTCGTTGCACCGGGCAATAACTTTTCTCCGACTGACCCGTCAAAACTGAAGAACATCTCCCTTGCCATTCCTTTTGGTGTCGGTGTACAGTATGGCATCTCCGAAAACCTTGCTGTCAGAGGAGAATTGATGCCACAATTTGTTTTTTCCGATTATATGGACGGTTTTTCTTCACCCTATTCCGAAGCAAACGATTTTATGTATCTGCTCTCTGTTTCAAT
>JAGGWN010000089.1 GCA_021157415.1 Bacteroidales bacterium
CAAAGATAATAAGATGAAACGAACATGAATTTTATTAATCAATAATTCACATAGGAAAATGATATAAAAAATCCCTGTGAGAGTGAACGGAGCACAGCGAGCTCACAAACAGTTTTACTGTGAGTAACCCGTTACATGGGTGAAGAATATTAGTGTATATTGATTTCTGATGTTTTATAAACCAACAATTAAAAAACTAAAATGTGAAAAACATTCTTATCCTACCTGGTTAAAATATAGATATTTTTTAATTGAAAATAATTTTAGTCTTATCTTTGTAACAGTTTTACCGGGGTGTCCTGAAGATATAGAGGGCTGAGATAATACCCATGGAACCTGATCCGGATAATGCCGGCGTAGGGAATATACGGTTAATCTCTCTCTGTGTATTTTTATTTTGCCCGCGGATCATTTTTATGTTGAATTATTAACGTGTAATATTATGGAAAAACTAAATATCTGGAGAAACATCGAAAACGTAAAACAATCATCTCCCTTGGTACATAATATTACGAATTATGTGGCCATGAATAATACGGCTAATGCTCTTTTGGCTTCGGGAGCTTCTCCGGTAATGGCTCATGCCGAAGAAGAAGTGGAAGGTATGGTGACCATTTCGGGAGCGCTGGTGATTAATATTGGCACTTTAAGCAGGCATTGGGTAGCTGCCATGAAGAAAGCATTAATAAAAGCCCGTCTATTGAATAAACCGGTGATTCTTGATCCGGTCGGGGCGGGTGCAACATCTTACCGTAACCGGATACTGGCTGAATTATTGGAAACAGGTAAATTTTCAGCTATCCGTGCCAATGCTTCGGAAATCCTTTCACTGGCATCTGTCTCGCATCGGACAAAAGGTGTAGATAGTACTAACACAGCCGAAGAAGCCCTGAAAGCAGCACAATACCTAAGCCAAAAGTATGAATGTACAATATCTGTCAGTGGTCCTGAAGACTATATCATTAATAAAGAAAAAAAAGCAAAAATATTAAATGGACATCCGATAATGTCCAAGGTGACTGCAATGGGATGCACGGCTACTGCTATAGCAGGTGCATTTCTGGCTGTCGAACCCGATACGTTCCAGGCTGTCTTCAGCGCCATGGCTTTTATGGGCGTAGCCGGTGAACTCGCAGCGAAAATATCAAAAGGACCCGGCAGTTTTCAGGTGAACTTCCTGGATAAATTATATAATATTTCCAAGGATGAGTTCTTGACAACAATAAAATTTTCAAACTATGAGTATTGAAAAATTTTGAATCTTGACTCTTGAATCTTGAATTTTAAAAAAAGTAAAAGAATGAAAAGAAAATACATTAACATGTATGATTTATATTTAGTAGCAGATGAATCGTTTTCCTTAGGCAGGGATATTCTGGAAGTATTAAAACAGGCTGTAAGGGGAGGAGTTACCATAGTGCAATTACGGGAAAAGAATGCGGATACGCGTACGTTCTTGGAAAAGGCACGCCGGGTACATGATCTTTTAAAGAAATACCATATTCCATTGATCATCAATGACCGTGTTGATATAGCACTGGCTGTAGGGGCCGAGGGGGTGCATGTCGGACAGAGTGACATGCCTGTGGAATATGTAAAAAGGATTGTCCCCCGGAATATGATTATCGGCCTGTCGGTAGAGAATATGGCACAAGGCATGGAAGCTGAACATTTGGATGTGGATTATCTTGGTGTTAGTCCCGTATTTACCACACCTACAAAGCAGGAACTTATCTGTGAATGGGGCATTGAAGGCTTAAAACAACTCAGAGCAAAAAGCCGGCATAAACTTGTAGCTATCGGAGGCATAAATCAATCTAATGCAGCTTCCGTTATAAAAGCCGGTGCCGACGGTCTGGCTGTGGTCTCAGCCATTTGTTCGGCAGAAAATCCGGAAGTGGCATCCAAACAGATCAGAGATATTATCTTACAATACAAAAAATAATGAACATGACCACACTGAGAGAATTAGGGGAATTTGGACTGATAAAACGTATAGCGGAATATTTCCCTGTCCAGTCGGAAAATATGTCGGGAATAGGGGATGATTGTGCTATCCTTCCATTTAATGATAAAGAAAATATGCTTGTCACTACGGATATGTTGATAGAAAACCGTCATTTTTTGCTTGATAAAATCACACCGTATGAATTAGGATATAAATCATTATCCGTAAACCTTAGTGATATTGCTGCTATGGGGGGGACCCCTGTCGGGGCATTTTTATCCATAGGAATTCCGTCAAAAATTGATCTTTTATTCATTGATCGTTTTTTTGAAGGCCTTAAATTTCTTTCCGGAAAGACTCATACTCTTTTATTAGGAGGAGATACCACGGGTTCTCCGGATAATCTGGTGATAAACATTGCCGTTATCGGGAAAGCTGAAAAAGACTACATTAAGAGACGTAGTTCAGCGAAACCAGGGGATATTGTATGTGTAACAGGAAATCTGGGTGACTCCACCGCCGGTTTGAAGGTATTACTTGAAAATATCCCATATACAAAACTTACAAAATATTTTATTCGTCAGCATCATATGCCCCGGCCTCATCTGAAAGAAGGTCAATGGCTCTCTAAACAAGACGGGATAAGAGCCATGATAGACATTTCGGACGGAGTAGAGTCGGATATTCACAGAATCATGGAAAGCTCTCTTGTTGGGGCACAACTGGAAATGGACAAACTACCTGTTTCAAAAGAACTAAATCTTGCACAGCAACAATTTTCCTGGAATATTTGGGAAATCGCCTTAAATGGCGGGGAAGATTATTGTTTAATGACAACCGTAGATCCTTTAAAATACGAAAATATCAATGAAACATACCTGAAGATTTTTCATCATCCTTTATATAAAATCGGTACGATAACAGGCCATACGGGCAAATTGGAACTATACCTTAACGGAAGAAAGATAACAACAGAAAAACATGGCTTTGATCATTTTAAAAATATGTAGCGAAATATAAACAAGCAAAAGATAATGAAGATATTAAAATCATATCCCAAAGTATTGACCATTGCCGGTTCCGATAGTGGAGGAGGGGCAGGAATACAGGCTGATCTTAAAACCATTTCAGCACTGGGATGTTATGGTACCTCAGCCATTACAGCCGTTACCGTACAAAACACATTGGGGGTAAGCAATATTCATCCTGTTCCGGTAGATATTGTAAAAGAACAAATTGAAGCCGTATTATCTGATATAGGAACAGATGCGGTTAAAATTGGGATGCTTCACTCAGTAAAAATTATTGAAGCTGTAAAAAATGTTTTAAAAGAATATAAACCTGCGTTCATTATACTTGATCCGGTGATGGTAGCAGCCAGCGGAGATAAACTTATTGAGGACGATACCATCGAAGTAATGATAAAGGAGCTTTTCCCCCTTGCCACCGTTATCACTCCAAACCTGGATGAAGCTGCCATTATTGCAGGGATGCCTGTAAAAACACAGGAAGATATGATCAGGGCTGCCAAAAAAATACTCTCCTATGGCAGCCGCAGTGTGTTGGTAAAAGGGGGACATCTCCCGGGAAATAAACTTTTTGATATTTTTTTAACCAATAAAGATTCCTGTCCTTTGATCATGGAAAATAAAAAAATCCAAAGCCATAATATCCACGGAACAGGTTGTACACTTTCATCAGC
>JAGGWN010000074.1 GCA_021157415.1 Bacteroidales bacterium
ATGCACTGAAAGCAAACCGGCAATATTGTCTTGAATGGGAAAAACTACATGATTACCCTGAAGAGTTGTGGGGTTGGACGGCTTGTGCCGGTCGTGACGGATACCTGGGCTTTTCAGCACCTTTCAATGGCACAGTAGCTCCATCTGCTGTTGCTGCTTCCATGCCATTTATTCCGGAACTATCACTTCCAACCCTTAGGTTTATGTATGAAAACTATAAAAATAAGATTTGGGGAAAATATGGCTTTGTGGATGCTTTTAACACCGGTCAAAATTGGTATGATGACGGATATATAGGTATTGACGAAGGAAATATGGTTCTTATGCTTGAAAACTTCAGGAGTGGAATGGTGTGGAAAGCGTTCATGTCTATTCCTTATATTCAACAGGCAATGAAGAAAGCAGATTTCGTTGCGAATCATTAAACTATTTCTGCAAGTTATGAAATGATAAATGCTGAAAAAAGTAATAAAATGAAAACAAATAAAGATTTAAGTCGCAGAAAATTTATTAAAAAAACGGCTGCCTCCGGGATTGCACTGAACATAGTTCCGGCATATGTTCTGGGTGGATCCGGACGCATTTCCCCGAATGATAAATTAAATATCGCCTTAATAGGTTGCGGGACACAAGGACTCAGGATGCTGAATGGATGGTTAAAACGTTCCGAATTACAGTTTGTTTCTGTTTGTGATCCTAATACTGAAAGCCGCGATTACCCACAGTGGGGTAAATCCAGGGGTGAAACACATGGGGCAGAAGGAGGACGTGAAGTTGGACGTCGCAGAATCAATGATTTTTATGCAGAACAAAAAGGGAAAAGTAATTTTAACGGATGTACGGTATATGCTGATTTTCGTGAACTCTTGGAAAAGGAAAAGGAGTTAGATGCCGTCTTTATTTTAACTCCAGATCATCTGCATGCTACCATTGCTTTGGCAGCAATGAAGAAGAATATTAAAGTGGCTACCCATAAGCCGATTTCCAATTTTATGTATGAAACGCGGTTGGCATGTGACTATGCGAAAAAAAATAAAGTGCCCACCCATTGTTTCGCTTTTCAGGATCCTTCTGAACTTTATACTATACAGGAATGGATTAAACAGAGAGTAATCGGGAAAGTTAAAGAATTACACCGGTGGACCAACCGGCCGGTATGGCCGCAGGGCTCTCCTTATCTGCCCAAAGAAGCACCTATACCGGAAGGATTTGATTGGCAACTCTGGCTTGGTCCATCAACTGAAAGGCCGTATTCTCCGGATTACACCCATACTGTTTTCAGAGGATGGTATGAATTCGGAGGTGGGTGTCTTGCAGATATGGGATATTACGGATTCTGGAAAGACTGGCGTGTTCTGAACCTTGGCCTGCCTATAATGGCAGATGCCAATGCCAGTTTTACCTGTGAAATAAAAGAATTCAGGAGTCACAAAGTAAGAAATAACCTGAGCTATCCGCATGCGGCAACCATTCATTGGGAAGTGCCTGTGAAGGGGACAGACGAAAGAACAGATGTCTTTTGGTATGAAGGAGGTATCCGCCCGAGAACACCTGAGGCTCTGGTGAAAGGCAAGGAACAAATGCCCAAAGAAGGAGTTATGTTTGTCGGAGAAAAAGGAATCCTTTTCGCCAGCTATGGTTATAGAAATCCCCGCTTACTGGGCGTGAAAGAGCCGGACAAAATTATTGCTTCGATTAATGTTCCCTCTGTGAAAAAAGTGGATGAAACCGGTGAAATGATCAGTTCTTTTCTGGGAGGAAAATCCTCCCGCGGAGATTTTGGGCATGTTCAAACGGTGGCAGAGATGATTTGCCTGGGAAATATGGCGATAAGAATGGATCAAAGACTGGAATGGGATCCGAAAACCCTGAATGTTACGAATGTGCCGGAAGCCAATCAATATGTAAAACGCAATTACAGAAAAGGTTGGGAGCTGTAATTATTGAAACACCGGAATGGTCAGTTAAGTATAAACAACTAAAAGTTAACAACATGAAAACAACAAAATTTTACCAAAGCATCGGAATACTTGTATTAGTATTCATAGGTTATCAAAATTATGCACAAACTCCAAAAGTTTTTGAGGAGGAAGGTTATGTGTCTCTTTTCAATGGAAATGACCTTACAGGATGGAAAATTCCTGATGGTGATAAAGGGCACTGGTCGGTTATTGATCGGGTTATTGATTATGATGCCCGTTCAGAAGCCAAAGGCAATAAAAATTTGTGGACCGAAAAAGAGTTTATAGATTTTAAGCTACACATTGAGTGGAGATTTAAAGGGTATGGCGATCATCTTTTTCCGTTACCGACCATTATGCCAAATGGTGACTATTTGAGGGATAAGAACGGGAAAATTATTAAGCCTCTCGGACCAAATTCAGACTCAGGTATATTATTGAAAGGGGCCGGGCAAGTCAACCTTTGGTGCTGGTCTGTTGGTTCCGGAGAACTGTGGTCAGTAAGAAATAATAAATCCTTACCCCCTGAAGTTCGTGCAGCGGCTGTTCCGAAAGAAAATGCTGATCAGCCTGTGGGACAATGGAATGCTTTCGATATTACCGTTAAAGGAGAACATATTACGGTTGTTAATAACGGGATTGTAGTTATAGATAATGCATATTATCCTGGACTGAATATAAAAGGACCCATTGGCTTGCAACACCATGGAGGTATCGATGAAAAAACCGGAAAACTTAAAGGAGCATCGAGCCTTGTGCAGTTCAGAAATATATGGATTAAAGAATTATAGTTTAAGTAATAAACATGAAAAAGATTTTATTTGTTGGTATGATAGCAGTTTTTCTGATTCTCAGTAATAGCTGTCAGAAAAACAAACAGCATGATACGAAAACCAAAGATTCGGATACCTTAGCTGTAAGTATAAAAACATGGAATGATCTTTCTAAAGATCAACAGGCTTTTCTGGACATGACGGAGAAAAAGGCATTTGAGTTTTTTTGGGGTACCTACGATCCGGTTACCGGCCTGATGGGAGATGCAGACATTGCCCGGAACAGGTGCAGCACAGCATCGGTAGGCTTTGGCCTGTCAGCTTTTTGCATTGCTGATGCCAGAGGCTGGGTGGATCACCAGGAAGTGTATGACAGAGTTCTGAAAACATTGAATAGTTTTTATAAAGGTCCGGATGACGAAGACGATATTTGTGTGGAAGGAACCCATGGTTTGTTCTATCATTTTGTGGAAATGAATACCGGGAAGAGATTTAAAAAAAGCAAAGTATCTACGATAGATTCGGCAATTTTATTAGCCGGGATCCTTCATGCCATGAAACATTTCGAGGATACTGAAATAGAGGAGCTTGCCCGTAAAATCTATCTGGCTGCCGAATGGAACTGGTTTTTACGGAAAGACGGGGGGATTGCAGGTACCTGGTGTCCCGAGGACGGAATTACAGGTGAATTCAAGGGATACAATGAATATATCCTGGTTTACCTGCTGGCTCTTGGTTCGCCAACACATCCTATCCCGACAAGCAGTTGGGATGTATATGCAAGCACATATCACTGGATTAATCCTTATCAAA